>CAZEIC010000084.1:0-12671 GCA_964512175.1 uncultured Oscillospiraceae bacterium
GGCTCGCTTACCATTCCTCCAGCAATCCCCGTCGAAACCAGTACACCCCCATGTTTGAAGTAAGAGGTAAGAAGAAAGAGTGATGAAGTGTTGGTCGATACTCGACTGCCACCAGCTCTCGCTTCCCGTCTTGAAAGCGCTTACTGCGCCTTCATCGCGCGCTCTATGTCGCGCTTGGCGTCGCGCTCCTGCAAATCGTCGCGCTTGTCGTGCAGGTGCTTGCCGACGCACACGCCCAGCTCCAGCTTCATGCGCCCGTCCTTGAGGTAGACCGACAGCGGCACGAGCGTGTAGCCCTTGCGCTGGATGGCGGCCTGCAGCCTGCGAATCTCCGCCTTGTGCAGCAGCAGCTTTTTGTCGCGCAGCGGCTCGGGCGCTTGAAACGTGTTGCCCTGCGTGTAGGGGCTGATGTGCATGCCCACCACGAACGCCTCGCCGTTTTTAACGACGGCATAGCTCTCCTTAAGGTTGACGCGCCCCATGCGCATGCTCTTGACCTCCGCGCCGATGAGCGAAAGCCCGCACTCGCAGGTTTCTTCGACGAAGTAATCGTGGCGCGCGCGGCGGTTTTGCGCGACGGGCTTGATTCCCTTGACCTTTGCCATGACGCGCAAGCGCCTCCCCGTTCGGATTGCGATGTGTTCGCGCAAATATTGTACCACATTTCGCGGCGCATTGCAATCTCGGCGCGATTTGTTTATAATGGAAGCAGGCTGGAGGTGGCGAGGATGACGGTTACGGACATGGCGCGGCGTGCGCGGGAAGCAGGGCGGACGCTTGCGCGGACGAACATTCGCGCGCGGAACGCGGCGCTGTATGCGCTCAAGGAGGCGCTTTGCGCGCGCAAGGAGGCGATTTTCGCCGCAAATGCCGAGGACATGGCGCGCGCGGGCGGGCTGGCGGAGCCCCTTCGCAAGCGCTTGAAATTCGATGAGAACAAGCTTGCCGAACTGCTGTCCGGGCTGGATTCGCTCATCGCGCTGCCCGACCCGCTGCACCGCACGCTACTGGCGCGCGAGCTGTGCGAGGGCTTGACGCTGTACCGCGTGACGAAGCCCATCGGCGTCATCGGCATGGTGTTAGAGTCGCGCCCCGACGCGCTGATACAGATCGCGAGCCTGTGCCTCAAAAGCGGCAACGCCGTGCTGCTCAAGGGCGGCAGCGAGGCGATGGCGACCAACCGCGCGTTGCACGAATGCCTGCTTGCCATCGGTCTGCCGGACGGCTGGGCTTCCTTGCTGGCATCGCGCGAGGACGTGACCGCCATGCTCGCGCTGGACGAGTATATCGATTTGCTGATTCCGCGCGGGAGCAACGCGTTCGTGCGGTACATCATGCAAAACAGCCGCATCCCCGTCATGGGGCACGCCGACGGCGTGTGCCACGTCTATGTGGACAGGGCGGCGGACATCGGCATGGCGGTGCGCGTGACGGTCGATGCGAAAACGCAGTACATGGCGGTGTGCAACGCGGCGGAGACGCTGCTGGTGCACAGCGAGATCGCGGCGGCGTTCCTGCCCGCGTGCAAGGCGGCGCTCGATGAAAAGCATGTGATTCTGCGCGGCTGCGAGCGCGCGCGCGCGATCATCCCGTGCCAGCCCGCGACCGAGGACGACTGGCGCGCGGAATATCTGGACGCGGTGCTTGCCGTGCGCGTGGTCGATGATTTGGAGAGCGCCATCGCGCACATCAACCGCTACGGCTCGGGGCATACCGACTGCATCATCACGGACGATCAAGCCGCCGCCGCGGCGTTCATGGACGGCGTGGACTCCGCGGGCGTGTTCCAGAACTGCTCGACGCGCTTTGCTGACGGCTTCCGCTACGGCTTCGGCGCGGAGGTCGGGATTTCCACGTCCAAGCTGCACGCGCGCGGCCCGGTTGGGCTGGAGGGGCTGTGCACGTATACGTACAAGCTCATCGGCTCGGGGCAGACGGTGGGGGAGACCAAGGCGTTCACGCACCGCGACCTTTCCTCGGAGTGCCCGTATCGGTAAGCGCGTCCGACAGCGTGCTGTGCGCGCCGCCGTCGAGGATGGCGCGCGAGAGCGCGTCCTCGTCCAGCGTGCCGAGTGTGACAAGCCCCGTCGCGTCGAGCACGCGCACGGTGTGGTAGCCGCCCGGCGACAGCGCGCACGCCACGCGGAACAGCGGCGTGTCAAAACGCGCCGCCAGCGTCTGCGCGCGCAGCACGTCGCCGCGCGCGAGGCGTTCGCGCTTGGCAAGCAAAGCGTGGATGTACCGCGCGCTCGAGCGCCGCGTTTCCACCGCGCCCGAATACAGCAGGTATACGCCCGCCAGCGCCGGGGCGGGGACGAACTGCCCGCGCAGCGCCGAGGCGACAGACAGCGCGATGAGCGCCGCGCCCGTCACGCCGCCCAGCACGGCAAGCGGGCGCTCGCATTTCTGGCGGCATACCGCGCGCAGCACGCGCCCGCCGTCCAGCGGCAGCGCGGGCAGCAGGTTGAACAGCAGCAGCGCCGCGCTCGCGCGGAAGAACGGGCGCGCCTGCAAGACCGTCAGCCAGCCCCACTGCGTCAGCGCCGAGGCGAATACGCACGCCAGCAGGCTCGCCGCCGGTCCTGCTGCCGCCAGCAGCCCCGCGCGCAGCGGCGGCTCGCTCTCGAGAAAGGGCAGCGTCATCACGCCGCCAAAGGGCGTGAGCTCGACTTCCTCCACGCGCATGCGCATGCCGGTCGCCGCGAACCAATGCCCCGCCTCGTGCACGGCGAGCGCGAGCACGGCGGCAAGCACGCCCTCGCGCCCCATGAGCAGCGAAACGAGCAGCGCCAGCGGCATCATGGGGTGCGCCGATACCGGCGCGCCGCGCAGCGTAAACAGCTTCATTCCGATTCGCGCGCGGCGGCGTTTTTCGATGCGTCGCGCGGAACGCCGTCCACCTTTGCCTCCCAGTATACGCGCCCGTCCTCGCCCGGCAGCCCGAGCACGCTTCCGGCGTTCACTTCGTCGCCGACCGCTACGAAGCACGCCGACAGCCCGTATACGACCGTCTCCAAGTCGCCCGCGTGCCGCACGCGCACGATGCGCTCCTCGTTTTCGCCATGCGCCACCGCCGTGACCTCGCCCGGCGCGCAGGCGTAGACCACGCTCGTGCTCTCCAGCCCGACGTACGGCTCTTGCTCTGACCATACGTGTACCACGCGCCCGACGCACGGCGCGGTCAGCGCGGGCGGCTGTTCGCCCGTCCAGAACACCTGCACGCTCTCGGGTAGGAAGTTGCCAACGAACGTCAGCCTGCCGAGGCTGTCGTCCCAGTCGTACTCGACGGCGTCGCGCAATGTCTGCGTGACGGAGCGCCCGCTGGGCAGCGTGATGTTCGTTGCCGTGGCAAGGCAAAATAGCGCGACGAGCGCGCACATGGCGTTGCGCGTCAGCCGTTCGCCGAACGGTTTCCGCTTTTTTTCTTCCGGCGCGATCTCGCGCGTCACCACGCGAACGCCCGACACCCGCGCGCGTTCTCTCTGCATAGAAACACCTCCCGACGTAAAAGCATATGCGCGGCAGGGCGCAATATGCCTGCGTGCACGACGGCAGGTTGCGTCTGGACAAATCTGGAAATCCGTGATACCATATACGCAATGAATTGCGGCGTTATTCGGGAAGAGAGAGCCGACTGTCACGGCGCGGCGTCCGCGCGGGAGACCGTCGACGGGGAGGGTGTTATGGGGAAACCAAAGCATATCCGGTGGATCAACATTGCCAAGCTGATTTGCATACTGGCGGTCATATCCCAGCATGCCGGGCTTGAACTTGCGCTGCCGTACCCCTTGTACAGGGCGACGGAGCTCGCCGTGCCGACGTTTTTTCTGCTCAGCGGCATCACCTTGTTTCTTTCCTGCCAACGCAACGCCGAAAAGAAGATATTCCCCGAGATATGGCGGCATTGCCTTTCGCTGCTCGCGCCTTACGCCCTCGCCACGGCGGTTTACGTGGTGTTCAATATCATTGGCTTTTTCGACCTGATGTCGTTTATCAACGCGTTCCTAACGTTCAGCGCCAGTCCGCAGCTATATTTTTCGTTTATTTATCTGCAGTTTATTATCGTCGCGCCGTTTTTGTACAGGCTGATTCGCTACTACAGGAACAATTACGTCGCCCTGTCGCTCATGCTGTGCGCGACGATCCTCTTTGCGTATTTATCCTTTAATTACTCCGTCATGTTCAATAACATCGGCGGCGGTGCGCGGTATCTGTTGGGCGCGACGTTCTTCCCTTTGTTCTATATCGGCATGGTGTTCGGAAGCTGCATGCACAGGTTCGACCACAGGTCTTTGAAAGCGAACGTCGTCAATATCTGCGTGTCGGCGGCGCTGTGGGGCGGCTGGCTTGCGCTGATGTGCGTCGACCAATACGCCATGGATCAGTATCTGCCGTTTGGCGACGGTCGAAACCCGCCCAGCGTTTCCTGCTTCGTGTTCGGGCTTCTGACGCTGTACCTGATGCACAGCGTCGGCGTGACGTTTGAGCACACAAAATCGCGCGCGCTGGAGAAGGTCATCGGGTGGCTGAGCCGCTTTGGAAAGTTCACAATGTATATTTATTTGTTCCATTGGTTTGCTTTGTATCGCATCTGCATCTACCTGCCGATCGATTCAATACATGTGAAACGGCTGGCGTATTACGCTTTGATGATCGGGCTTCCCGTCGCCACGCAGTTAATCGTTCAGTTTGTCAAACGCTGGTTTATGCGCGCCATGCAGCCGCCGATGGAAAAAGAAGCGGCGCAGCAAAGCGCCGCGCCGTCGTTGCCGCAATAATCGCCGCGCGGCGGGGCGCTTACAGACACCCCGCCGCTTCCATGGCGGAAAGCGCCGTTTGTAGCGCGAATTTGCCGTGCGCGTAGGTCAGCGCGCCCTGCATGTAGGCGGTGAACGGCTCGCGCATGGGCGCGTCGCACGAAAGTTCGATTGAAGCGCCGGACACGAACGTGCCTGCCGCCATGACGACCTTGTTTTGATACCCCGGCATGTCCCACGGCTCGGGCGAGGCGAAGCTGTCGACCGGCGACGCCGCCTGAATGCCTTGGCAGAAGGCGACGAGGCGCTCAGGGCTGTGCATATCCACCGACTGTATGATGTCGCCGCGCACGGCGTCAAACGCTGGGTCGGGGCGCATGTTGAGCAGCTCGAACGCGCGCGCCGCGAGCACGGCGGTCTTTTTCGCCTGCGCGACGGTGTGCGGCGCCATGAACAGCCCTTGATAGAACGGGCGATAGCTCCCCGCGTAACTGCCGACCTCGCGCCCGACCCCGGGCGCGGTCAGCCGCGCTTCCACGCGCGATATGGCGCGCTCCGTGCCGACGATGTACGCGCCCGTCGGCGCGAGCCCGCCGCCCGGGTTCTTGATGAGCGAGCCTACGAGCGCGTCCGCGCCGCGCGGCTCGCTATCGCGCACGAACTCGCCGTAGCAATTGTCGATCATGATGAAGATATCGGGGCGCGCGGCGCGCACGGCGGCAATCACCGCGTCGAAATCCTCGGGCAGCAGCGCGCGGCGGGATGCGTAGCCCCGGCTTCTTTGCAGCGCCACGACGCGCGTTTCGGGACGCAGCGCCGCGAGCACGCCGGGCACGTCTGGCAGACCGTCCGCGAGCGGCACGTCGGAATAGGAAACGCCCATTTCGCGCAGACACCCCGGCGGGCAGGTCGATATGCCGATCACGCCGTCCAGCGTGTCATACGGCTTGCCCGTGGCGTAGAGCAGGTGCTCGCCGGGCTTGAGCAGGCCCGCAAGGCACATGGCAAGCGCGTGCGTGCCGGACGCGACGTGTGGGCGCACGATGGCGGCGTCCGCGCAAAACACGTCCGCAAACAGCCTTTCGAGCGTGTCCCTGCCGATGTCGTCATAGCCGTAGCCCGTGGTGGGCGCGAAATGCCGCGCGCCGACGCGCTCTTTCTGGAACGCCGCGAGCACGCGCGCCGTGCAGCTCTCCTCGATAGCGTCGATTTCCCGGAACACCGCCGCGCAGTCGCGCTCGGCGCTTTCAATCAGCTTGGATATCATGGATGATCGCCTCCGTGATGGTTTCCCGCGCGCGCCACGCGATGCGCGCGTCCGCGCGAAACCATGTCATTTGCCGCTTGGCGTATTGTTTGGTGCGCGTTTTGAGCAAATCCGCCGCGTCCGCAAGCGGCGCTTCGCCGCGAACGACGGGAATTAGCTCTTTATATCCCAGCCCCTGCATGCTTTGCGCGTCCTCCGGCACGCCCGAGGCGAGCAGCCCCGCGACCTCGGCGAGCAGCCCGCCTTGCAGCATGTCGTCCACGCGCGCGTCGATGCGCGCCCGCAGCGTTTCGCGCGGCACGTCCACGCCGTACAGCCGGAACGTATAGGGCGAATCCGCCGCGCTCGGCGGCTTTTGCGCCGAAAAGGGCACGCCTGTGACCTCCCAGACCTCCAGCGCGCGCACCACGCGGCGCACGTCGTTTTCGTGCAGCCGCGCGGCGGTTTCCGGGTCACGCTCCGCGAGCAGCGCGTGCAGCGCCGGCTTGCCGTGTGTATCGGCGTACGCCTGATATTTCGCGCGGACGGCGGCATCCCCCGGCGCGCCGCCGAACGTCAGCGGCAGCGACAGCGCGCGCAGGTATAGCCCCGTGCCGCCGCAGAGCACGGGGATGCGCCCGCGCGCGTGGATCTCGCGGATGCAGGCGTGCGCGCGCTCGGCGTACTCCGTGACGGAGAACGGCGCTTTGGGCGACGCAACGTCGAGCATATGATGCGGCAGCTGCGCGCGCTCTAGCTTGGTGGGCTTTGCCGTGCCGATGTCCATGCCGACGTACACCTGCATGGAATCCATGCAGACGATTTCGACGTTCGCGCGCCCCGCCAGCGCGAGCACGGCGCTGGTCTTGCCGCTTGCCGTGGGGCCTACGACGGCGTATACGATAGGCTTTTCCATTAGTTTTGGATGCGCCGGAAGCGCTTGTCCAGCTCGCGGCGCGTGACGGCGATGAGCAAAGGTCGTCCGTGCGGGCAGGTGGGCGTGACATTATCTTCCAGCATTTTCCAGACAAGCGCCTTGATTTCGTCGTCCGGCAGGCGCTCGCCCGCCTTGACGGCGTGCTTACAAGCGATTTGCATGACCTTTTCGGTGCGCGCCTGCTGGGATAGCTGCGACGTTTGCGCGAGCTGGTCGAGCGCATCGCGCAGGCAGCTTTCCGCCTGCGGCTGCCCGAGGCACATCGGCACGGCGTTTAGGCGCGCCGCGCCCTGCCCGAACTCCGTCACGTCAAAGCCCGCCCTTTCCAGCGCCGCCGCGTGCTCGGAAAGCGTCAGCGCCTCGCGGTGCGACAGCGAGATCACGCTGGGCGCGAGCAGCATTTGCGACGCGCCGCCCGCTTCGGTCGCGCGCATGAGCCTGTCAAACAGGATGCGCTCGTGCGCGGCGTGCTGGTCGCACAGGTAGAGCGTCTGCGCGCATTCGAGCAGGATGTAGGTGTCAAACGCCACGCCGAGGATTCTGACCTCGGGCAGCGAAAACTGCCGCTGGACGGGCGGCGCTTCGGTTTGTACGGGTTCGTCGCGCTGGACTACGCTCCTTTCCGGCGGGACGATGTGGGCATCGTCCCCTACGTTTCCTTGTGAAACGGGTTTCGGGGCTGGGGGAACGGGCGGAGCAACAACCTCCCGAACGGGCTGCGGCGGCAGCGCGCGCGCCGTTTCCCGGAACGTCTGCGGCGTCGTCCGCGAGATGACGGGCGGCAGCGCGGGCGGCTGCTCCTTGGGCGCGTCTTCCGCGCGGAACAGCGGCGGCGGCGCGGAAAGCGGGCTGTCCTCGCGCAGCGCGTCTTCGACGATGCCCGTCACCGCGCCCGCGACGGCGCTTTCATCGCGAAAGCGCACCTCCCATTTGTTGGGGTGCACGTTCACGTCGACAAGCTCGTAGGGCATTTGCAGGTGCAAAACGCACATCGGGAAACGCCCGACCGTCACGCGTTGGCGGCACGCCGCCTCGACCGCGCCCGAGAGCAGCGCGCTCTTGATGGCGCGCCCGTTGAGGAAGAAGTGCTGGTGCGAACGATTGGCGCGCGACGCGTCGCCCACGCCCAAAAGCCCCGTCAGCAGCAGCCCCGCGCCTTGCCCTTTGATGTCTTTCAGCGTTTTTGCTGTGTCCATGCCGTACACGCTCATGACAGCGCTCGTTTCCAGCCCGTCGCCCGGGCTGAAATACACGTTCTTGCCGTCTGCCACGAACCGGAACGAGATATCGGGGCGCGAGAGGATGAGCCGCGCCATCAAATCGCCGACGTACCCGGCTTCGGTCTGCGGTTTTTTGAGGAATTTGCGGCGCACGGGCGCGTTGAAGAACAAATCGCGCACCGTGATGGTCGTGCCCTCGGGGCACGCCGCCGGACGGATATCGCGCACGTCGCCGCCCTCGCACACCGCCTGCACGCCCTCCTCCGCGCCGCGCCTGCGGGAAACGAGCGTCACGCGCGCGACCGCCGCGATGGACGCGAGCGCCTCGCCGCGGAAACCCAGCGTCTGCACGCCCGTCAGTTCCTCGGCGGTGCGCAGCTTGCTGGTCGCGTGCCGCGCGAACGCCATGCGCATGTCGGCGGGCTCGATGCCCGAACCGTTGTCCGACACGCGGATTTGCGCCGTGCCGCCCTCGCGCACATCGACCGTCACGGCGGTCGCGCTCGCGTCGAGGCTGTTTTCTACCAATTCCTTGACGGCGGCGGCGGGACCTTCCACCACTTCGCCCGCCGCGATCTGCCCGATGACCGCGTCGGGCAGCGCCTTGATCCTCGCGTATTCCGCCATCACAGCTTCCTCGCTTTTTCCCGCAGCAGGAACAGCTCGTTGAGCGCGTCCATCGGCGACATGGCGAGCACGTCGAGCTTAGCGATCTCGTCCACCAGCTCCGTCTGCGCGTACTGGAACAGCCCGACCTGCTCGCCCTTGCGCTCCGAGCCGTCCTTTAGAATGTTCTTGCCGATCGTGTTTTGGTTGATATTGGAAATCTCCAGCCGCGCCTGTATCTCGCGCGCCCGCGCGACGACCTTTTTGGGCACGCCCGCCAGCCGCGCGACGTACACGCCGAAGCTCTTGTCCGCGCCGCCGCGCGTGATCTTGCGCAGGAAAATCACGTCCTCGCCGTGCTCCTTGACGGCGACGCAGTAATTTTCCACGCCCGGCAGCTTGCCCTCCAGCTCCGACAGCTCGTGATAATGCGTCGCGAACAGCGTTTTCGCGCCCGAGACCGTCTGGTCGAGCAGGTATTCCGCCGCCGCCCACGCGATGGACAGCCCGTCGAACGTGGACGTGCCGCGCCCGATCTCATCGAGGATGACGAGCGATTTGGCGGTCGCGTTTTTGAGGATGTACGCCATCTCGCTCATTTCGACCATGAAGGTGGACTGCCCGCTTGCCAGATCGTCCGACGCGCCGACGCGCGTGTACACGCAGTCCATCAGCGGAATGTCCGCCTCGCGCGCGGGCACGAAAGAGCCCATGTGCGCCATCAGCGCGATCAGCGCGACCTGCCGCATGTAGGTGCTCTTGCCCGCCATGTTCGGACCTGTAATGATCTGCATGCGGCGGCTTTCCGCGTCCATGCGCGTGTCGTTGGGCACGAACGCGCCGTCTTCGAGCGTGCGCTCGACCACGGGATGCCGCCCGTCCAGAATCGTCAGCTCGCCCGTTTCGTTGATGCTGGGGCGGCAGTAGCCGTATTCCGTCGCCGCGCGCGCGAGCGACAGCAGCGCGTCGAGCGTCTTAAGCGCCTCGGCGGTGTCCTGAAGCGGCGCGATTTGCTCGGCGATGGCGTCGCGCACGCCGTCAAACAGCACGGCCTCGAGCTTTTGCGCCTGCTCCTGCGCGCCCGTGACCTTGCCCTCTATCTCGCGCAGCTCGTCGGTCGTGAAGCGCTCGCAGGCGGCGAGCGTCTGCCTTCGCTGGTAGCGGTAGGGGACGAGCTGATAGTTGGATTTTGTGACCTCGATGTAATACCCGAACACGCGGTTGTACTGGATTTTGAGGTTTTTGATGCCCGTTTCCTCGCGCTCGCGCCTTTCCAGCTCCATGATCCAGCCTTTGCCGTCGGTCGCCGCCGCGCGGTAGCCGTCGAGCTGCTCGGAATACCCCTGCCGAATCACGCCGCCGTCCGCCGCCTGAATCGGCGCGTCCTCCGAAATCGCGCGCGACAGCAAGTCTTTCAGCGCCGCCTGCGGCGACAGCCCGCGCGCGGCTTCGTCCAGCGCCGGGCAGCCGAGCGCGGCGATCAGCGCCTGAATGTCGGGGATCTGCGCAAGCGAGCGCGCGAGCGCCAGACAATCGCGCGGCGTTAGCGTTTTATAGGTGACGCGCGAGAGCAGGCGCTCCAAATCGTACACCGCGCGCAGCCGCTCGCGCAGGCTTTCGGCGCGGAACGCGTCGTTTTTGAGCGCTTCCACGCAATCGAGCCGCGCTTCGATTTTTCCCTTGGACGTAAGCGGACGCTCGAGCCACGCCCGCAGCAGCCTGCCGCCCATTGCGGTGCACGTTTTGTCCAGCAGCCACAGGAGCGAGCCGCGCTTGTCGCGCCCGCGCAGCCCCTCGGTCACTTCGAGGTTGCGGCGCGTGCCCGCGTCCAGCGGCATGGTCTCCTCCCGCGCCAGCACGCGCACGCGCGTGATGTGCGACAGCCCGTTTTTCTGCGTTTCCAGCAGGTAGCGCATCAGCGCGCCCGCCGCCTGCGTCGCCTGTGGCGCGCCCTCCAGCCCGAGCGCCGTCAGCGCGCCCGCCTGAAAGTGCGAAAGCAGGCGCTCTTTCGCGCCCGTCGCTGCGAAATACGCGCCCGGGACGGCGTCGCAGGGCGTGTCGGTATACGGCTGCACGGCGGCTTTGTCGTTGACGATGATTTCGCGCGGCGAGACCGATTGCAGCGCGGCGCGCAGCTCGTCTGCGGTCAACTGCCGCGCGAAGAACTCGCCCGTCGTCACGTCGCACCACGATATCCCCGCGCGCTTGCCCTGCGCGCAGACGGCGGCGATGAAGCTGTTTTGCTTTTCATCGCGCACCGAGAGCGCCGTGCCCGGCGTTACCACGCGGATGACCGCGCGCTCAACCAGCCCTTTGGCAAGCGCCGGGTCGGTCATCTGCTCGCAGATGGCGACCTTGTAGCCCCTGTCGATGAGCTTCTGAACGTAGCCGTCCACCGCGTGATACGGCACGCCGCACATGGGCGCGCGCTCCTCAAGCCCGCAGTCCTTGCCCGTCAGCGTGAGCTCCAGCTCGCGGCTCGCCGTCAGCGCGTCGTCAAAGAACATCTCGTAGAAATCGCCCAGCCTGAAAAACAGGATGGCGTCTCCCTGCTCCTGCTTGATTTGGAGGTATTGCCGCATCATGGGCGTGACGCTCGCCATGCCGTTTCATTCCTTCTCTTTGGTAGTGTGCCTTATTTTTCGCACCCTTGGCAGCCCTCGCAGCCGCCCGAGCAGCCAGATTCCTGCCCGAGGATGACCGAGACTTCGCGCATCATTTCCTGATACGCGCTCTTCGCCTCGCGCGCTTCCTTGGCGGCGGGATTCATGGCAATGCGCTCCTGAATGTCGTCCAGTTCGCGCACGGCTGCGGCAATCAGCGCGTGATCGGGCGCTTCCGCGCAGGTCATGTCGCGAATCTCGCTGGATTTTTCCTGATACTCCGCAAACAGCGCGGCAAGCGCGTTGTCCTGCAGCGAGGCTTCCTCCGCCGCGCGCATGCGCTTGCATTCCGCGCTCTGCTCGAGCGCGTCCGCCAGCAGCATCGCCGCCTTCAAGACTGTCTGATTCATGGCTGTCCCTCCGTTTTCTTGGCGCGCAGCGTGCTTTTGCCCGCGCCCGTGATGGTGACGGTGACAATCCTGCCGATATCGCCCGCGTCGCCGTCGAAATTGACGCTCACGCCGCGCTCCGATTTGCCCGTCATCTGCTTTGCCGAGCGCTTGGACGCGCCCTCGCACAGCACGCTTGCAGTCTGCCCCTTCATGCCCGTTAGGATTTCTTCCGTAACGGCGTTTTGCGCGGCGATCAGCTTTTCGATGCGCGCCGTCGCCACGTCGTCTTGCACGCGCCCGTCCATCGCCGCCGCCTTCGTGCCCTCGCGCGGGCTGTAAATGAACGTGAACGCGCTGTCGTAGCGCACTTCCTCGCAAAGCGAGAGCGTATCCGCAAAGTCGCGCTCCGTCTCGCCCGGGAAGCCCACGATGAGGTCGGTGGACAACCCGATATGCGGCATGGCGGCGCGCAGCGCAGCGACCCGTCGGAGGTACTGCGCGCGCGTGTATTTGCGGTTCATGGCGGCGAGGATCGCGTCGCTGCCCGACTGCACGGGCAGGTGCAGGTGCGGGCAGACGTTCTTTCGCGAAGCCATCACGGCGATCAACTCGTCCGACAGATCCTTGGGGTGTGAAGTCATGAACCGGATGCGCGGAACGCCGATGTCCGCGACCTCGGACAGCAGCTTTGCGAACGTCATGCCGTCCAGCCCGCGCCCGTAGGAGTTGACGTTTTGCCCCAGCAGCATGATTTCCTGAACGCCCGCGTCCTTGAGCGCCGCGACCTCGCGCAGTATCGCTTCAGGCGACCGCGAACGCTCGCGCCCGCGCACATACGGCACGATGCAGTATGAGCAGAAGTTGTCGCATCCGTACATGATGGTCACATACGCCTTGATATCGCTTTCGC
>CAZEIC010000085.1:0-12572 GCA_964512175.1 uncultured Oscillospiraceae bacterium
GGCTTCGCGACGAACGAGGGCGTCATCGTCATGGCGGCGACCAACCGCCGCGACATCCTCGACCCGGCGCTTTTGCGTCCGGGCAGGTTCGACAGGCAGGTCACGGTCAATTATCCCGACGTGGCGGGGCGCGTCGCCATTCTGAACGTGCACGCCAAGGGCAAGCCGCTTGCCGAGGACGCGGACTTGGAGAACATCGCCAAGCGCACGCCGTTTGCAACAGGCGCGGATCTGGAGAACATCATGAACGAAAGCGCGCTGCTGGCGGCGCGCAAGAAAGCCGAAAAGATCACGCAGCAGTATCTCATCGAGGCGGTCGAGCGCGTGCAGATGGGTCCTGAAAAGCGCAGCCACAAGGTGCTCGAGGAAGACAGGCGGCTCGTCGCCTATCACGAGGCGGGGCACGCCATCGTCGGGCATTTCCTGCCGCTGTGCGACGAGGTGCACACCATCACGGTCGTGCCGCGCGGCGAGGCGGGCGGGTTCACGCTGTCGCTGCCCGAGCAGGAGTTTGACCTCATGAGCCGCACGGGGCTGTTGCAGCGCATCGCCATGAGCTTGGGCGGGCACGCCGCGCTCAAGCTCACGCAAAACGAGCTGTACACAGGCGCGCAGAGCGATCTGCAGCGCGCGACGGACATCTGCCGCCGCATGGTGACGAAGTTCGGCATGTCCGAAAAGCTCGGCACGATCTACCTTGGCAACGATCAGGAAGTGTTCGTCGGCATGGAGTTCGGGCAGGCGCGCGAGTTCTCCGAGGAAGTCGCCGCACAGATCGACGAGGAAGTGCGCGGCATGCTGTCGGGCTGCTATCAACTGGCGATGGACACGCTCAAAAAGCACATCGACAAGCTCAAGCTGCTTGCCGAAACGCTCATTGAAAAAGAGACGCTCGGGCGCGAGGAGTTCCTTTCGCTGATGAACGCGCCCGCGCCCGCGCTGGCGGACGGCGAGGTGCAGTAATATGTCCGCGCTGCGTCCCGACCTGCACGCGCATTCCACCGCGTCCGACGGCGTGCTCTCGCCCGCCGCGCTTGCCGCGCGCGCGTATGCAAACGGCGTGACGCTGCTTTCGCTGACCGACCACGACACGCTTTCGGGGCTGCAAGAGGCGCGCGCGGAGGCGGAGCGCCTTGGCATGGGGTTTCTGCCGGGCGTGGAGATCTCGGCGGGCGGCGACGCCGAGGTGCACATCCTAGGCTACGGCGCGCGCGAGGACATGCCGGCGCTGACCAAGCTCCTGCGCGACATGCGCGAGGAACGCCGCGAGCGCGCGAAAAACATCCTCAAGAAGCTCGCGGCGCTGGGCATGCCGATGCCCGAGGACGAGCTTTCCCTGGACGAAAAAGCCGCCAACGGCAGGCCGCACATCGCGCGCATGCTCGTTTCGCACGGCTACTGCCGCGACACGCAGGAGGCGTTCCAGAAATACATCGGCAACGGCTGTCCCGCGTATGTGCCGCGCTATAAGCTGGCGGTGTCCGGCGTGGTGCGGCTGCTGCGCGCATGCGGCTGCGTGCCGGTGCTGGCGCATCCCGGGCTTTTGCGGCTCTCGGGCGATTCGCCGCTGCCGCTGATTGAGCAATGGATCGACGACGGGCTGATGGGCGTGGAGGTCTACCACCCCGAGCATATGCCGAACAATTTCACCGTCTGGCGGCAATTCGCCGACGCGCGCGGGCTGCTCGTGACAGGCGGCAGCGATTTTCACGACACCGAAGAATGGCATGCCGACATCGGCGGGCTCGTGCCCTACTGGCCCGACCCCGAGCCTTGCGCGCAGGCGCTGCTGGCGGCGGTCGAGCATGCCGAAGCATCGAGGTAGCTGAATGCAGCAAGGGTATAGACCGACCGAGTACGCGCCCGTGCGGCGCGGCAAGGCGCGCGGCAGGCATCGCGGCGCGGCGGTGATCGCCGTGCTCGTTTTGCTGTGCGCGGCGCTGCTGGGCGGGCTGTACCTGTCTGCGTACCTCGCGGTCAAGCCCTATGACGCGGTGTTTGCCGACAATGTATACATCGACGGCATATCGCTTGCCGGCATGACGGCGGACGAGGGCTATCAAGCCGTTTGGGAGCAGGTCAACAGCCGGCAGTCGGGCTGGTCGCTCGCGCTGTCGCACAACGGCTTCACCTATATCACGCTCGATTACGCGACGCTCGGCGTGACGACAGACGGCAATCAGGTGATTAACGCGCTGAACGCAGCGTGGCGGCGCGGGCATGCGGGCAACGTGTTCGAGCGCCGGGACGATATCGCGGCGTTGAAAAACGAGCCGTTCATCGCGTACACCTCGCAGTCGCAGGCGAGCGACGAGCAGCTTTCTTCCATTCTGGACGTGATCGCGGGCAACCTGCGCCGCGCGGCGACCGACGCGGCGCTGCTGTATTTCGACCCGAGCGCAGACGAGCCGTTCGTCTTCCAGAACGAGACTTGGGGCGCGTATCTGGACGTGGACAAGGCAAAAAGCGATATCTACCAGATGATGAACGACATGCGCTCGGGCGAGTATATCTTGGAAACAACGCCCGTCGCGCCGAACGTCACGCGCGCGCAGCTTGAAAAGACCGTCGCGCTGCGCGCAACCGGCGTAACGCCCGTCGCGACTTCCTCCACGCAGAACCGCACCGATAACATCCGCGTCGCGTTTTCCAAAATCAACGGCACGACGCTCAAGCCCGGCGCGAAGTTCAGCTTCAACGACACCGTCGGCTGGCGCACGACCGCCAACGGCTTCCTGACCGCGCCGGAATACGCATACGGCGAACTGGTGACGGGCGTGGGCGGCGGCGTGTGTCAGGCAAGCACGACGGTCTACCTCGCGGCGGTCTGCGCGGGGCTGAAGATCACCGACCGCGTCGCGCATTCCGACCCGGTAAATTACACGCTGCTGGGGCAGGACGCGACGGTCTACCTCACACGCGACCGCAAGATCGACTTCAAGTTCCAGAACGACTCGGGCGGCACGCTGTACATGACCGCCAAGGTGCTGCCCGACCCCGCGAGCGCCAAGCGCTTCATCTGCCAAGTCAACATCTACGGGCCTTCGCTGGGCGACAACGTCTACTACCGGCTGGAATCGACGACGACCAAGACCATCCCCAAGCCCATCGAGCCGGAGTACGTCAAGGACGCCGACGGCACGCACGTCATCTATACCGACCAGCAGTTCGAGGTCTACAAGGCGCGCGAGGGCTACGTGGTGGAGACCTACCTCCAGCGCGTGGAAAACGGCGTGATGGTCGAGGAAACGCGCATCTCCACCGACACCTACAAGGCGCGCCCCGCGCGCATCTATGTTGGCACAAAATCGAGGTAACATATGAAATACATGCCTTTCGACGCGCATTTTCACATCACGACCCCGCGCTCGCTGATGCCGGAAAGGTGGTTTGCAGCGCCGAGCGCGCAAAACGCCCGCAACCTCGTCGCAGCCGTGGACGCGCTGGGGCTTTCGGGCGCGTGTATCCCGTCCATCACGCTGTGCGACCCCGCCGATCTCGCGTCCAACCCGCTGGCGCTCTACGCCAAGACGCTCGCGCCGGGCAGGATATGGGCGCTGTGCGGCATGCGCTGGGACAGGGCGCTGGACAAGAATATCGACATGGCGGCGCAGGCGCGCGCGCTGCTTGCGCTGGGGTTTGACGGCGTGAAAATGATCTGCAAGCCCAACGCACGCAAGTTGCTGCCGATGCCCATCGACGGCGCGGCGCTGGACGGCTTTTTCGCCGCCGCCGAGCGCGAGGGCTGGCCGATCCTCTTTCACGTCGGCGATCCCGCGACCTTCTGGGACGACGCGCTCGCGCCCGATTGGGCGAAGGCGGACGGCTGGTATTACGGCGACGATCCGTCGCTGCCGTCGCTGGAAGACTTATACGCCGAGGTGGGGCGCGTGCTGGAGAAGCACCCGCGCTTGAACGTCACGTTCGCGCATTTCCTGTTCCTTGCGGACGACCTCCCGCGCGCCGAAGCGCTGCTTGCGCGCTATCCCAACGCGCGGCTGGACGTAACGCCCGGGCGCGAAATGTACGCGGGGTTCACGCGCGCGCGCGCGGAAACCAAGGCGCTGCTGACGCGCTATGCCGGGCGCATCCTCTTTGGCACGGACAACATCAGCGCGCCGACCGCCGATTTCATCGGGCAGGCGCGCGAGCACACGGCGCAGATCAGGCGCTTTTTTGAGACGGAGGACGAATTCCTGCTGTCCGGGCTGCCCGTTCGCGGCATCGGGCTGCCGGAGGACGCGCTTTCCGCGCTGTATACGGGCGCGGCGCGCGCTTTCCTCGGCGCGGACGCGCCCAAGCCCGTCGATCGCGCGGGCGCGGCGGCGCTATGCCGCGAGTATACCGTGCTCACGGGCGGGCATCCTGTGACGGCGACGCTCGCAGCGCTGGAAAGGGCGTTAGCATGAAGCTGGGTGTGATTTCTCTCGGCTGCGCGAAGAACCGCGTGGACACCGAACAAATGCTGCGCATCATGACCGACGCGGGTTATGAACTGACGGGCGAGCCGCGCGAGGCGGACGTGCTGATCGTCAACACCTGCGGGTTCATCCAGCCCGCTAAGGAAGAGTCCATCGACGCGATTCTGGAGATGGCGGAATACAAGAAAACGGGCGCGTGCCGCGCGCTGATCGTCACGGGCTGCCTCGCGCAGCGGTATGCGGACGATCTGCTTTCGGACATCCCGGAGATCGACGCGCTGCTGGGCGTGTCGGCGTATGGCGATATCGCGCGCGTCGCGGCGGAAGCGCTCGCGGGTAAGCGTCCCCAGCATACCGATCGGCGCGGGCTGCTCGAGTGCGGGCGCGTGCTGACGACCCCGAACTATTCGGCGTATGTGCGCACGGGCGACGGCTGCGACAACCGCTGCGCGTACTGCGCCATCCCGCTGATTCGCGGCGGCTATCGCTCGCGCGCGCAGGCGGACATCCTCGAGGAGATGCGCGCGCTCGCGCAAAACGGCGCGAAGGAGCAGATCCTCATCGCGCAGGACACCACGCGCTACGGGCGCGACTTGGGAAACGCGTCGCTCGCAGGGTTGATCCGCGAAGCGTCGAAAACGCCGGGGCTTGACTGGCTGCGCGTGCTCTATTGCTATCCCGACGAAACGGACGAAGCGCTGCTCCGCGAAATGGCGGCGCATGAAAACGTCTGCAAATATCTGGATCTGCCGCTGCAGCACGCCTCGCCCGAACTGCTCGCGCGCATGAACCGGCGCGGAAAAATCGACGATGTCGCAAAGCTGCTGCAAACGGCGCGCGGCATGGGCTTTTGCCTGCGCACGACGTTCATCGTGGGCTTCCCGGGCGAAACGGAGCGCGATTTTGCGCGGCTGCTCGATTTCACGCGCGCCATGCGCTTTGACCGGATGGGCGCGTTCGCGTTCTCGCCCGAGGAGGACACCCCGGCGTACGACATGCCCGGGCAGCTTTCGGACGGCGAAAAGCAGGCGCGGCTCGACGCGCTCATGGCGCTGCAGCAGGGCATCAGTCTGGAAAGAAACCGCGAGCGCATCGGCGCGGCCTGCCGCGTGCTGGTGACGGGCAAGCGCGGCGGTTTGTACGTCGCGCGCTCCGAATGGGAAGCGCCAGACGCGGACGGCGTGTTCTTCGTGAAAAGCGAGCGTCCGATTGCCGAGGGCGCGTTCTGCGAGGCGACCGTTACGGAAGCGGACGCCTACGACTTGACGGGGGTGGCGGTATATGCCTGAATATACGAACATGACCGCGCGGGCGCTGGTTGGCGAAATGCAGTCCGGGCGGCTCGACGCGCGCGACGTGACGCGGTACTATCTGGAAAGAATTTCCACATATGACGGCAAGCTGAACGCCGTCGCCGAGCTGGATACGACGGCGCTTTCGCAGGCGGAAGCGCTGGAATCGCGCGGCGACAGGCGCTTGCCGCTGTTTGGCATGCCGGTGCTCATCAAGGACAACATCGACGTGCGCGGCTTGCACACGACGGCGGGCAGTCTCGCGCTTGCCGACAACATCGCGCAAAGGGACGCGCCCGTGGTCGCGAACCTGCGCAAAAACGGCGCGGTCATCCTCGGCAAAACGAACATGACCGAGCTGGCAAACTATACGTCCGCCGGCATGCCGGGGGGCTTCAGCGCGCGCGGCGGGCAGGTGAAAAACGCCTACGGCGAAAAGCTGGACGCGAGCGGTTCAAGCTCCGGCTCCGCCGCCGCGATGTCGGCGGGCTTCTGCGCCGCCGCCGTCGGCACGGACACGAGCTTCTCGGTCGTCGCGTGCGCGACGGTGCACGGCGTCGTCGGGCTTAAGCCCGCGCACGGCGCGCTCTCCGGCGAGGGCATCGTGCCGATCGCGCGCACGCTGGATTCCGCGGGCGCGCTGACGCGCGATTTTGCCGACGCGCTGCTGCTGTATAACGGCATGCGCGATACGCCGCTGCCCGAAATCGCCGCAATACCGCCCGAGCGTTTGAGCATCGCCATGAACGTATCGGGGCGCGAGATGGTGTCCGACACGCAGATGGGCCTGTATGACAGGCTGCTGTCCGCGCTCAAGCAGGACGGCGTTTCCGTTACCGAAATATCGCAGACCTTCACGCCGCACCAGAAGACAGTCATGCGCTGCGAGTTCGCACGCGACATGAACGCGTATCTGGCGGGCGCGAACGCGAGCGTCAAAAACTTTCAGGAACTGTATGCCGCCTACGAGCGCTCCGACGCGCCCTACGGCTATACGTATCTGACCGCCGCGCTGTCCTCGGGCGTGACCGACGCGGACTATATCGAAGCGATGGCGGCGCGCGAGGAGATGCGCGAGCGCCTGCCGCGCGAGCTTGCGGGTTATGACGCGTGCATCATGACGGGTCCCGTCAACATCATGCACTTTGCGGGGCTTGCGTCGCTCTCGCTGCCGCTTGCGATGGTCGGCGGCGCGCCGCGCGGCGTGATCCTCTACGGCGCGGATGAAACGCGGCTGCTGTCCGCCGCGCTGACCATCGAGCGCTATTGCCCGTGGGTGAAGGACGGCGAGGGCAAGCCGCCCGTGCTGGCGGAATAAGGCTCAATCGTCGTCGTCGTCATCATCGTCATCGTCATCGTCATCGTCTTCGTCATCATCGTCATCTTCATCGTCGTCGTCATCGTCGTCGTCGTCATCATCGTCGTCATCTGTCGACGCGGGCGTTGGCAACGGCGTTTCTGTCGGAACGACGGTCGGCGTTTCTGTCGGAACGACGGTCGGCGTTTCTGTCGGAACGGCAGTCGGCGTTTCTGTCGGAACGACGGTCGCCGTCGCCACAGGCGCGACCGTCGCCGTTTGCACGGGCGCGGCGGGGATCACCGTGTCCACCTGCGAGGAAAAAAGCTGCGTGCAAACAAACAGCGCGAGCGCGAGCGCGGCGGTCGCCAGCGCGGGCTTGAGCACCGGAACGCGCTTTTCACGCGTTTCCCACGCGATCTCCATGCCGACCGTCCAGCCCTTTTGCGCGCGCACGCGCAACACGCGCCCGTCCGGCAGCGCGACGATCGCTTTTCGCCCGTCGATGTGCAGGATGCAAGCCGTCATCGCTCCTCGCCTCCCCCGATGTACGCCCGAATGTGCGGATAATCGCCCGCGAGCGCGAGCACCGCGCCCACGATGTAGCGCCTGTGGCGCTCGAACAGCTTATCGCCCGCGTGAAAGCGCTCGCATAGCTGCCGGATGGGCAGCCTGCCCGCCAGCGTCTGCTCGCGCAGCGCGGGATCGGAATACAGATACCATATCGCCTCGCGGCAGGTCTTGCGCGTCGCCTCGTGCTTGGGCGCGCTTTTTTGCAGGTCGGGCAGCGTCATGCCCAGCTTGCCGAGCGCCAGCGCGTACTCCGCGATCTCCTGCCGCCTTGTTTCCGTTTCTTCTATAATATTGTGCGCCTGCCGCGCCGCCGCCGCCTCGATGGCGACGCGCCGTTCCTCGGGCAGCTCGGACAGCGGCGTTTCGCGGAAACGCCCGTCGCGCCGCGTCATGTCCAGCAGCCGCCGCGTCACAACGCGCTTCGCCAGCGCGCCGAACGCGCCTTTGCGCTCGTCGTAGGCAAGCGCCGCCTCCATGACCGCCTCCGCGCCCGCCTGCACATACTCCTCCCGCGCCGAGCGCGTCACGCGCGCGACCAGCGACAGCACCAGCGGCTTGTATTGCGAAAGCAGGCGCTCCATGTGCGCCTCGCTTTCCCGGGCGAGGATGGGCAGGCTGCCGTCGTCGTGCATGCGGACGCTCCTTTTACGCGCAGTATCCGCGAAAAGCATAGCACAAACGGGCGCTTTTGTCACGCCCGTTTGCGCGCGGGAATCACCGCCCACGGTCAATCATCATCATCGTCGTCATCGTCGTCGCGGTCGTAGCGATCGTCGTCGTCGTCGTCGCGGTCATAGCGATCGTCGTCGTCGTCGCGGTCGCGCCCTCTGGCGGGGCGTTCGGGGCACACGTCGTCGTCATGCCCGGTCTTGCCGCAGTAGTCGCAGCGCTCGTAGCGGTCGTCGTCGTCGCGGTCGCGCGTATTCGTCGCGCGGTCGGGGCACACATCGTCGTCGTGCCCGGTCTTGCCGCAATAATCGCAGCGCTCGTAGCGGTCGTCGTGGTCGTCCCGGTCATACGGGCAAGCGTCGTAGCCGTGCGTCTGCCCGCAGTCGTCACACACCAGCGTGTATATGTCGCCGTAGGTCGCGCGCATCGGCACGGTCACGTAAGCGGTCTGTTTGCCATACGCGTCGGGCGTGCTGATGGACAGCGTGTATTCCGCGCCCTCAACGGCGTTCTCGATCTGCACGCGCCATTCGTCGCCCTCGGTGCGCACGACGGTCGCGGGTACGCTCGCACCCGTCGCGTCGGTCACGGTAAACAGCGCGTCGACGGGCAGCCTGTGCGCCTCGACCTCGAACACGCCCATGCCAAGGTACTTGGTCTTTTCCACGCCGTCGGCGGCGGCGAGCGCCGGCAGGGCGAGCGTCAGGAGCAGCAGCGCGGCAAGGGTGATCGTTACCAATTTCTTCATCATTCATACCTCCGTCATTTGGGTTTCACCGATAGATTCGCGCGCGCCGCGCCGGATTTGGGGGTGTTTCCGAAAAAAATACAAACGAGTGACATTTATCTTCGGATGTGGTATCATGGACGGGAAAATTTTCCACGGGAGGCGCGACGATGAAGACTGCATGGATATTCCAGGGCGGCTGGGACGGGCACGAGCCCAAGCTCACCTCCGCGCGCTTTGCGAAGCTGCTTCGCAAGCATGATTTTGACGTGACCATCTTTGACGATCTTTCCTGCCTCGCGGACTTGGACGCGCTGATGCGGCTGGATCTGCTCGTCGCCTGCTGGACGATGGGCGGCATCGAGCGCGCGTATTCGCAGAACGTCGCCAAGGCGGTCGGCGCGGGCGTGGGGCTTGCGGGCTGTCACGGCGGCATGTGCGATTCCTTCCGGCAGGACACCGAATGGCAGTTCATCACGGGCGGACAATGGGTGTCGCACCCGGGCGGCGACGGCATCGACTACACGGTGAACATCCGCCACGGCTCCAGCCCGATCACCGAAGGGCTTGCCGATTTCCCGGTCTGCTCGGAGCACTATTACCTGCACGTTGACCCCGCCATCGAGGTGCTCGCCACGACGCGCTTCCCCTCGGTGAGTTATTATCACGTTTCCAACAAGCCCGTGGACATGCCCGTGGCGTGGACGAAGTTCTGGGGCAACGGCCGCGTGTTCTACACGTCGCTGGGGCATCACGACGACGTGTTCGACAAATCGCCGAACGCCGAAGTCCTCATGGAGCGCGGCATGCTCTGGGCGGCGGACGGCAAGCAATACGCCAAGGAGCACGGGCTGACGACCGAGCGCTTCGAAAACAAAGCGAAAATGTACTGACGGAGGAAACGACAATGCGCAAGACCAAGGTCGCCATGATCGGCGTGGGCGCGATTTCGGGCATCTATTTGAAGAACATGCACGAGCTGTTTCAAGACATGGAGCTGATCGGCGTGTGCGATCTCATCCGTTCGCGCGCCGAAGCCGCCGTGGAGAAATACCCCGGATTGAAGCTGTATGAAACGATGTTCGACGCGTTCCAAGACCCGGACGTGGACGTCATCCTCAACCTCACGCGCCCCTACGAGCATTACGACGTGACCCGCGAGGCGCTGCTCCACGGCAAGCATGTGTATTCCGAAAAGCCGCTGGGCGCGACGCTCGAGGAGGGCGAGAAGCTGTTCGCGCTCGCCGAGGAAAAGGGTTTGATGCTGGGCGGCGCGCCCGACACATTCCTGGGCGCGGGCATCCAGACGTGCCGCCAGCTCATCGATTCCGGCGCGATCGGCGACGTGCTCGGCGCAGCCGCGTTCATGGTCTGCCACGGGCACGAAACGTGGCATCCCGATCCGGCGTTTTATTATCAGTTCGGCGGCGGTCCGATGCTCGACATGGGGCCCTACTACCTGACCGCGCTGTGCAACCTTGCCGGCGGCGTGCGCGCAGTGACGGGCGCGTGCAAGGCCAGCTTCCAAGAGCGCGTCATCACCAGCCAGCCGCACAGCGGCGAGCGCGTGAAAGTCGACGTGCCGACGTACATCACCGGCATCCTGCACTTTGATTCCGGCGCGATCGGCACGATTTTCACGACCTTCGACGTGTACTACGAATCGCAGGCGCGGCTGGAGATCTACGGCACGAAGGGCACGCTCTACTGCCCCGACCCGAACACCTTCGGCGGGCCAATCCGCCTTTTACGCCCCGAGCAGGGCGGCGCGGCGCTGGAAATGCCGCTGATGTTCGATTATAAGGAAAACAGCCGCGCGCTCGGGCTGTGCGACATGGCGCGCGCGCTGCAAACGGGTCGCGAGTTCCGCTGCGATAAGCGGCAGACGCTGCACGTCCTGGAAATCATGACGACCATTGTCGAGGCGGCGAAGCAGGAAAAGACGCTGCCCCTCAAATCCCGGTATGCGCGCGCGCTGCCCATGCGCAATAATCCCGTACACGGAGCGCTGGACTGACATAACGCAACGCGCCGAACGGTTCTCCGTCCGGCGCGCTCCAGAAAAAGCATGGGAGCGACCGCAAGGCCGCTCCCGTGTGTTATTCCTCGTCTTCCTCTTCGAGGAACTTATCGAAGACCGCCTGCATGACGGCTTCGTCGTCGATGGTGACGTACATGTCTTCGCCCTTTTCATCCTGCTCGACCTTGAGGATGACGACCTCGCCGCTTTCCTCTTCGTTCTCCTCGCCGCCCTCGACCTCCATCAGCACCAGATAGTTCTGCCCCTCGTGCTCAATGGTCGAAAGGTATTCAAACTCGGTCGTTTCGCCGTCCTCGTCGGTCAGCTCGATGATGCCCAGTTCCTCCTCGGGGATCTCGTTGTTCTGCTCGTCCTTCATAGCCCTGTCCTCCCTGTTTCATCCAAATACTGCTGTAAAATCACCGCGGCGGCGACCTTATCGACCACCTGCCGCCTTTGCTCCCTGCGCATGCCGCCCTCGAGCAGCGAGCGCTCGGCGGACACCGTGCTCAAACGCTCGTCCAGATAGGCGACGGTAAGCCCCGCTTCTTGCAGCTTCGCGCCGAACGCGCGCACCTTCTCCGCCTGAAAGCCCACGCTGCCGTCCATGTTCCTCGGCAGCCCCAGCACGCACAGCGCGCATCCAAGCTCGCCGTAGAGCGCCGCGAAATGCCGCGCGTCGGGACCGTAGCCCACGCGCGTATAGACGCTGTGCGGCTGGGCGATAAGGCGCGTTTCGTCGCTCACCGCCACGCCGATGCGCTTATCGCCCACGTCGAGCGCCAGCACGCGTCCCGTCATTCCTGAAACCGATTGGCGATGTAGGAACGCACCAACTCTTCCACGATTTCGTCGCGCTCCAGCCGGCAAATCAGTCCGCGCGCGTTTTCATGGCTGGTGATGTAGGTCGGATCGCCGGTCATGATGAAGCCGACCATCTGCGTGATCGGGTCGTAGCCCTTTGCCTGCAGCGCGCGGTAGACGTGGGTCAGAATGTCGCTTGCGGTATCCTTCCCCTCCTGCACGCGCAGGAGCTTGGTCGTTTCCAAACGTTCGGGCATCGTGTAGCTCCCTCCCCGGAACGCGCGATGTCGCGAGCGCGCTCTCCTATATTATACGCCATTGTTCGCGCGTTAGCAAGGCAAAGCGTTGTAAAATTGTGTCAGGAACGCGCTTTGGTTTCGACCTCCTCGCAAAGCTTGGCAATCAGCGCGTCGACCGCCATCACGCCCAGCGATTCGCCCTTGCGCGCGCGCACGGCGACCGTGCCGGACGCGGCTTCGTTGTCGCCGAGGACGAGCATGTACGGGATCTTCATCATCTGCGCTTCGCGCACCTTGAAGCCGATCTTTTCGTTGCGCAGATCCATCTCCACGCGGATGCCCGCCTGTTGCAGCTTGTCCTTGAGCGCCAGCGCCGCCTCATCCGCGCGGTCTGTGATGGTGAGGATGCGCGCCTGCACGGGCGCGAGCCACAGCGGGAACGCGCCGGCGAAGTGCTCCGTCAGGATGGCGATGAACCGTTCGATCGAGCCGAACACCACGCGGTGGATCATCACCGGGCGGTGCTTTTG
>CAZEIC010000086.1:0-5128 GCA_964512175.1 uncultured Oscillospiraceae bacterium
ACGCGTCGGGAATCGCCAGCAGCGCTTCCTCGGTCGTGCGCAGCACCAAGGGCAAAATCATGATGGAGAGCGTGATCGCGCCGGAAAGAATCGAGTAATCCCAGCCGAGCGTCACCAGAAACAGCAAGTACCCAAACAGCCCGTACAGGATGGACGGCAGCCCGGAGAGCGTCTCGGTCGTCATGCGGATAATTTTCACCAGCGCGTTGCCGCGCCGCGCGTACTCCGCGAGGTACACCGCCGCGCCCACGCCCAACGGCGTGGCGATCGCAAGCGACAGCGCCGTGATGACGACCGTGTTGACGAGCGCAGGCAGCAGCGAGCCGTTATCCGACGTATATCGCAACGAAAACAGCTCGGGCGAGAGGTTGGGAATGCCCTTGACGACGATGTACCCGATCAGCCCCAGCACGACGGCGCCCGTCACGGCGGCGGCAAGGTAGGTGACGCATTTGAGCGCCGCGTCCGCGAGCTTCCTCATGACATCCTCCTTTTGAGCGCCGACAGGCAGAAGTTGACGAGCAGGATGAACACGAACAGCACCACGCCCGTGGCGATCAGCGCGCCGCGGTGCAAGTCCGCCGCGTAGCCCATCTCCATGACGATGTTGACCGTCAGCGTGCGCACGCCCTTGAGCAGCCCCTTGGGCATGCGCGCCTGATTGCCCGCGACCATGATGACCGCCATCGTCTCGCCGACGGCGCGCCCGACGCCCAGCACCACGCCCGCCAGCACGCCGGACTTCGCCGCGGGCAGCACCGCCTTGTACACGCTGCGCTCATGGCTCGCGCCAAGCGCGCGGCTGCCCTCGTAGTAGCTTTCCGGCACGGCGCGCAGCGCCGATTCCGACACGCCGATGATCGTCGGCAAGATCATGATGCCCAGCAGCACGGACGCGGTAAGCATCGAATAACCGTCCGTTCCCGTGAGCTTGCCGATGATCGGCAGCAGCACCGTCAGCCCGAAAAAACCGTACACGACCGACGGAACGCCCGCCAGCAGCTCGGTCGCGGGCTTGAAGACGCGGTAGAGCCTGCGCGGGCAAAACCGCGCCAGATAGACCGCCGTCAGCACGCCGACAGGCACGCCCACGACCATCGCGCCCGCCGTGACGTACAGGCTGCCGAGAATCATCGGGAAGATGCCGTAGGTATCGAGCTGGGGCTTCCATTTCTGACCGCTGATGAAGTTCCAAAGCCCGATTTCGCGAATCGCGTCCACGCCGCTGCCAAACAGGAACACGCAAATGAGCGCGACGGCAAGCACCGACGCGCAGGCAGCGGCGAGGAATACGCACTTCATCGCCCGTTCTTTGATGGTACGCACGCGCATCCCCGCCTTTCCGCCATTTTGGTTACTGGTCAAGTTCGCTCCACTGGGTGATTTCGCCCGTATAAATGGCTTTCACCATGTCCGGCGTCGCGTCGGAAACCGGGTTTTGCAGGTTGACGATGACCGCGATGCCGTCCATGGCGATAACGGTCGGCGCAAGCCCCGCCTCCAGTTCGCTAGCCTTCAAGTCGCGGCTCGCCATGCCGATGTCCAGCACGCCGTCCCGCACGCCGTTCATGCCCGAGGTCGAGTCAGACTGCTGCACTTCGACGGTCGCGTTCGGGTTGACGGTCGCATAGCCCTCGACGAGCTTTTCCATGACGGGCGTGACCGAGGACGAGCCGCCGATCACCAGCTTGCCCGCAAGCGCCGTGCCTTCGTATACCGCCGTTTCAACAGGGATGTAGCCGTTCTCGGCGACGATCGCCTGCCCGTCCGCGCTCAGCACATACGCGATAAAATCCTTCGCAAGCGCCGACGCGCCTTCGCCCGTGGCGATGTTGAACGGACGCGCGACCGCGTAATCGCCCGTCTGAATGGCTTCCACGCTCGGCGCGACGCCGCTGATGTTCAGCGCTTTCACCGTGTCGTTTAGCGAGCCGAGCGAGATGTAGCCGATGGCGTACTCGTTCCCCGCCACGGCGGTCAGGCACACGCTCGTGCTGTTGGTAATGACCGCTTCCTCGGTCGTCATGTCCACCTTTTCGCCCGCCGCGTTTTTTTCCTCCACGCCGAACAGCTCCACAAACGCGCCGCGCGTGCCGCTGCCGTCCTCGCGGGAAATGACCGTGATCTCGTGGTTTGCATCAAAGCCCTCCGCGCTCGCGAAAACCATGCCCGTCGCCATTGCCAGCGCCATCAAAATCCCCATGAATCGTTTCATCTCCATGACTCCTTTCTCTTGGTACGCGCATAGCATAGCGCGCAAAGGTCATGGACGAATACGGGAATTGTAAAGAATAGGTCAAATCGTTTGCGTGCAATAACAAACTATCAGCATTAAGCATAGCATTAGACGCAAATATGCAGATCATGTTGACGTTCGCTATATGTATGTATACGAAAAAAGCCTGCCAGTAATTTTTCACCTATGCACTTGCAGTAGTACATCGTATTTTTGTACCGCGCCGGTTATTCTTCGCCGTACACGAGCGTTTCCAGCGCCTCCAGCTTATCCGCCAGAAAGTCGTCCAGTCCGGCATGCGACGCGACGTCAGAAAAATCGGGCAGACCCACGGACGCGCAATAGTCCACATAGGGTATGTCGGCAATGGGCGTGTTCACCAGCTTCACATAGCGGGCAACGCCGTCGCCGTTTGTTTCCTGCTCGCGCCACAGCCAAAGCGCGTTGAGCGTGGCGATCGCGTATGCGTGATTATACAACGGGTTATCAAACATGTTCTTGTTGTTGATCCATTCCGCGCCCGAGAGGATTTGATAGTCCGGGGAGAATCCCGCGTCATAGCCCATGTCAAACGAGATCTGCAGGTATTTTTCGGCGATGGCGCTTGGCGTATAGGTTTCGGGATGGGTAAACAGATCGGTCAAAAGCAGATACTCCGCCACGCCGTTTGGGAACAGTAAAAGCTGCTGATACAGGCAGTACAGCGATAAAAAGTTGCCGGTGTTTTCGTCCGTCATGGCAATATAGTAATCGTTCAGCTTGTTATACAGCAGAAATTCTCCGCCGATCGAATGCGTCTCAATGATGGAAAGCAGCTGCTTTTCGTCGTATTTTCCGATATCGTGGGTATCATGGATGTAGTGCCCGCACTCGTGAACGGCTGTTTTCGCAAAAACCGCGTCGTCGCTGTAATCGATGTGCATATCGGGCAGCATTGTCAAATCGCCGTATTTCCGCACATATCCGCCACACAGCGCGTAAGACGTCTGGGTTGCCGTGAATCGGTCGCTGCCGATCAATTCCTCGATGCTTTTTTGATACGCAGGGTCCATTTCTCCGTACCAAGCCGCGATCTTCTGCAGAAACGCCTCGTGATCCAAAAAGTGTAAGCCCTCGATCCCCGTGCGCAGGTAGCCGCTGTTCATCAGAAACTGCGTGGAGCGCGGGTACAGCGCCCATATGGCATCCATGATCTTGGGCGTGCTTTCGTCGTATCCGTATAGCTGCGCGGCGTAGGCGATGTAATCGTCATACCCCAGCAGGCGCGCATACGCGTTGTACGCGTTCACCTCGCGCAGAAACAATTCGCCGATTCGGGTGCTATGCGCAACGGCGGCGTCGCGCAGTACATCGAAGAAGGGGTAGTAATCCTCCGTGCCAAACAGCTCCGCGTTCGCGTAGGCGACCCCTTCCTCCTGCGTATAGGTGATCCCCTTGTACTCAAAGCCCGCGCCTTCGTTGAGCATCGCATGTATTTCGGCGACAAGCGCGTCGATTTCCGCCTCCAAAGCGAGCAGCTCCGAACGGGTCGCCTCGTCAACGCTCTCCGCCAGCGCGCTGAAAGCGCTCATCAGCAGCATCAGCACAAGTACTATTCCTGTCACCCGTTTCAAAGAAGCCTTTATCATGCGCATCAGTCGTTGCCTTCCTATCGAGAGTTTTTAGTTTTATCGCATCCGACATCAGTATACCATAAACCGCTCGATAATGAAAAGACTATCTCCCAGCCGCCGGAACGATCGCGCTAATCGCGTGTTCCCGCACAACAAATTCATTCTCAAGGCAGGAATTCAGGCGTTCTTTGTCGAAACGCAGCATAGAAACATAGCGGTTCGACGTTTGAACAAGCAGCATACACAGGCGATTTGAGATTGGACGTGCAGATGGAGTACATCGCCCACAGACGCGAGGATACCAACGAAACACAAACCATCAAGAAGCATAGCGAGCAAACGGCGGCGTTGGCGGAGGGCTTTGCCATCGCGCCGATGCAGTCGGTCGCCCGCGCGTGCGGCGTTCGGCATGACGACGGCAAGTATCAGCGGTCATTTCAACGGCGCATGGACGATCCTAGTGTGCGCGCGCCGCACGCCTTTTGCGGGGCGCAGGCGGTCAAGAGCGATTTCGGGCTGCAATGCGCCGGCCTGATGATGGCGTATGTCATCGCGGGGCATCACGCGGGCATACCGGATTACGGCGCGAAGAGCGACATCGCCGACGATCCCACGCTGTGGGGCAATTTTCGCCGTGTGGCGGAGGATTACGCCGAGAGCCGCAAGCAGCTCCCCACGCCGCCCGTGGACGACGAAGGGCTGGCCGCGTACCTCAAGCGCGACTGTGTCACGCGCGCGGACGAAGCGGAGAAATTCGCGTTCTTCACGCGCTATCTGTTCTCCTGCTTGACCGACGCGGACTCTCTGGATACCGAGCGCTTCTGCGAGGGACGCGAACGCAAAGCGCCGACAGCCGATTTCAAGGCGTGCCTTGCGCGCGTCGACGCGCGTCTTACGGGCTTTGAATGCGTGACCGCGCTGCAACGGGCGCGCGCGCGGCTGCAAAAGCAAGCGTTCGATAAGCTCGACATAATCGCGCCCATCTACCTGCTGAACATGCCCACGGGAAGCGGCAAAACGCTGTGCGCGCTCAAGTTCGCGCTGGAGCGCGCGCTGCGCGCGGGCAAGAAGCGCCTGATATTCGTCATTCCCTACAACAGCATCATCGACCAAACGGCGCTCGAGTTCGAACGCGTGCTGGGCGACGCGGCGGTCGTGCTGCGCCATCAATCCAGCTATGTATACGAGGACGAACAATCGCTCTGCGAGGAGGAGCGCGTCAGCCGGACGAAGGCGACCGAGAACTGGGACGCGCCCGTCGTCATCACGACCGCCGTTC
>CAZEIC010000086.1:5138-12312 GCA_964512175.1 uncultured Oscillospiraceae bacterium
TGTACGGCGACCGCCGGAGCAAGCTGCGTCGCCTGCACAACATGCAGGACGCGATGCTTGTGCTTGACGAGGCGCACCTGCTGCCGCGCGAGTATTTGCAGCCCTGCCTCAAGGGCATTTCCTTTCTGACGAAATACCTAAACAGCGAGGCGCTCCTGCTGACCGCGACGATGCCGGATTACCGGGAGCTGTTTTCGCACTTTGGCGTGCCGGGGCTGGAAACGGTCGATTTGATCGACGACCGCGCGGATTTCGCGCTGTTTCGCAAGTGCCGGTATACGCGCCTTGGCGTGATATCCGACGCGGCGCTGCTGGAGCGCGCTTGCGCCGCGCCCTCGTGCTTGGTGGTCGTCAACGGCCGCAAAGCCGCACGCGCGCTGTATACCGCCTGTCCGTCCACGCGAAAGTTCCACCTCTCCACATGGATGACCACGCTCGACCGCAAGCGCGTGATCGACGAGGTGCGCGCCGCGCTTGCCGATATTGCCGAGCGCTATCGCGACGTACGCGACGTGCCGCGGGATGAGCGCGTGATCGTGTTTTCAACGTCCTTGATCGAGGCGGGCGTCGATTTCGATTTTTATACGGTGTTCCGCGAGCTTTCGGGGCTGGACAGCATTTTGCAGGCGGGCGGGCGCTGCAACCGCGAGGGCAGGCGCGACATGGCGGACGTGTATGTGTTCGAGCGCGAGGAAAGCGTGGGCAGGCGCGACGGCGACGCGCGCGCGAGCGTCACGCGGGAGCTGCTCGACCGCTATGCGCAGCCCGATAGCCCCGAGTGCGTACAGGCGTATTACGCGCGCCTGTACGCCGCGCACGAGGACGAGCTGACGAGGCGCTCCATCGTGCGCTTCGCTATGGACATGGACGTGTTCAACGAAAGCAAGCCGTATCATTTGCCTTTCCGAAGCTATTCGCGGGCGTTTGTCATGATCGACGCGCCGACCTATTCCATCGCCGTGCCGCAGGACGACGAGAGCCGCGCGCTGATCGCGCGGCTGCCCTACGCGCCTTCTGCAAAAACGCTGAGAAGCCTGCAAAAGTATTGCTGCTCCGTCTCTCCCGGGGATTTTCGCGCGCTGCTTGCGCAAAGGCTCGTCGACGTGAGCGAGAGCGGCGTGGGGTATCTCAAGGACGAAAGCGCTTACCAACGCGATACTGGCATTCAGTTTGAATGTCGCGATATGTACTACTGATAAATAGGAAAGGAGGGGAAACAGTGGGTTACGGTTTCAAAATCATCGTCTCGGGTCCCTACGCTTCCTTCAACAGGCCGGAAATGAAGGTCGAGCGCGTGAGCTACGACGTGCCGACTCCCGGCGCGCTGGAGGGCATGCTCAAGAGCGTCTACTGGAAGCCGTCCATGCGGTATGTTGTCGATCAGATCGTGGTGTTCAACCGCATCGACTTCATGAACGTGCGACGCAACGAGGTGAAGGATAAGGTGCTTCTGCGCGCCGTGCAGGGGCAAATGCGCGGCGGCGACGCCGACCCGAGCATCTACGCCGCCGAGAGCCGAAGCCAGCGCGCGGCGATGGTGCTCAGGAACGTTCGCTACGGCGTCGCCTTCCACTTTGAGACGACCGGGCTTCAGGAGTCGCCCGGCGACGCGGAGAAGCACTACAACATCATCCTGCGCAGGCTCAGAGGCGGGCAGCATTTCCGGCAGCCCTGTTTTGGGTGCGGCGAGTTCCCGGTTGCGAAGATGGAGCTGGTGGACTCGTTCGATTTGAGCGAGGTGTGCGAGGAGATCCGCGCGGCGGGCGACGTTGATTTGGGCTACATGCTCTACCGCATGCGGTTCGAGGACGGCGGCGTGCCCGTCAACAAAAACTGGGACGCGCCGAAGTTCTCGGACAAAGCCGCGCCGGAGTTCTACCGCCCGCACATGGTCGGCGGCGTGATCGACGTGCAGAAGTACAGGGGGGTGCCGCCATGCTGATACAGGCGTTATGCGGGTATTACGACGCGCTGGCGGCGTCCGGCAAGGCGCTCGCAGACGGATATTCCGCTGTGCGCGTACACAACCGCGTCAGCCTCGCGCCCGACGGCAAGGTGGCGGGCATCGAGGCGTGGCTGATCAGGAGCGAACAGACCGACAAGAAGGGCAAAGTCAAGGAGCGCTTCGAGCCGCACGTCGTCGCCATGTTCCGGCGCACGGAGAAACCGGGCATCGAGTCCAACGTCGTCGAGCATCGTCCGTTATACCTCTTCGGGCTGAACCTTGAGAAAGACGGTTCGCTAACCCCCGACGACCGCACCGACAAAGCCAGAAAATCGCATCAGGCGTTTGTCGCGCGCAATCTCGCGTTCATCGAGGGCGTGGATTCGCCCATTGTGAACGCCTTCCGCGCTTTCCTGACCGGCTGGCGAGCGGACGATGAAACGGAGAACCCGTTCCTGCTTGGCTTGGGCAAGGGCTACGCGACTGCGGGCTTCGTGTTCTGCCTTGCCGGACAGCCGGGCGTGATGCTGCAGGACGACGCGCGGCTCAAGGCGAAGTGGGAGCAGACGCTTCTGGCAGAAGAAAACGCCGAGGGCAAGGAACTGGGGCAGTGCGCCATCTCCGGGCAGCATGCGGAGATCGCGCTTTTGCACGACAAAATCACGGGCATGCAGGGCGGGCTTGCGACCGGCACAAAGCTCGTGTGCTTCAACAACGACAGCGAATCCTCCTATGGCGCGGCGCAGGCACTCAACAGCGGCGTGTCGGTCGCCGCCATGCGCAAGTATACGCAGGCGCTCAACGCGCTGACAAGCGGACGCGCGCACAGCATGACGCTGGGCGACGTGACGGTCGTCTACTTCGCGCAGAACGCCGACAGGCGCGCCGAGGCGCTCGCCGCGGGCGCGCTGACGGGCAGCGACGCGGACGAGGACGACCTGCTGGACGCGAGCGACACCAACAAACTGCTCGCCGCCATCTACGCCGACGTGCGAAACGGCGTTGGCAACACCGAACGCTTGCTGCGCGAGAACGACATCGACCCAAGCGTCGATTACTATATCGCGGGCTTCAAGCCCAACGCCTCGCGGCTCGCGGTGAAGTTCGTCTATCGCCGCGCCTTGGGCGAGGTCGTCCTGAACGCGGCGCGGCATCAGGCGGACATGGCGTTCCGCGCGGACGCGAAGCCCGTCACGGTATGGCAGATCGCCAAGCAGCTCGTGTCGCCGAAGGCGGACAATCCCAAGGGCGATCCCGCGCTGACGACCAAGCTGCTGGAGGCGGTCATGTACGGCTACCGCTACCCGCCGTTCCTGCTCGCCACCGTCGTCCGGCGCGTGCAGACCGACAGCGACGCTGAAAACAACGCCTTCATAAAGCTTAACCCCGTGCGCGCGGGCATCATCAAGGCGTGCCTCAACCGCGAGGCGCGCATGGACGGCAAGGAGGAGGAAATCCATATGGCTCTCGACAGGACGAACGCGCATCCCGCATATCTGTGCGGGCGGCTGTTCGCCGTGCTGGAAAGAATACAACAGCAGGCGAACCCCGGGCTGAACCGCACCATCACCGACGCGTACTTCGCGTCCGCGTCCACGCGTCCGGCGCTTATCTTCCCGAGGCTCGTCAAGCTGGCGCAGAATCACCTCAAAAAGCTCGAATACGCGGGCTGGTGGAACCGGCAAATTGGCGATATTTGCGCGCTGATGGGCGGCGAATACCCCGATACGCTGCCGCTGGACGATCAAGGGCGGTTCATCTTGGGATACTATCAGGAAAAATACGCGCCGAGCGAGAAAAAGCAGGACGCGGCGAACGCACAGAAGGAGGAAGAGACCCATGACGATTCAGAACACCTATAATTTCGTGATGCTCTTTGACGTGACCAACGGCAACCCCAACGGCGACCCGGACGCCGCGAACACCCCGCGTATCGACCCGGAAACCAATCACGGCTTCGTGACCGACGTGTGCCTCAAGCGTAAGATCCGCGATTATGTGTCGCTCGTGAAAGAGGGCGAACCGGGCTACAACATCCTTGTCAAGCCCGACCGTTCCCTGAACGAAAAGTTCACGCAGGCATACAAGGAGCTGGACTTGCCTACGGGCAAGAAGGGCGCGGTCAAGGACGACGTGCTCGCCGCGCGGGCGTTCATGTGTGAAAACTACTTCGACGTGCGCGCGTTCGGCGCGGTCATGTCCACGGGCGACGACCCCTGCGGCATCGTGCGCGGTCCCGTGCAGCTCAACTTCGCCACAAGCCTGTCGCCGATTCTTTCGCAGGACGTGACGATCACCCGTCAGGCGCGCACCACGGAAGGCCGCGCCGCCTCGGGCGACACCGAGATGGGCAAAAAATCGATCATTCCGTACGCCCTGTATCGCGGCGAAGGCTACATTTCCGCGCCGCTGGCGCAGAAGGTCACGGGGCTTGGCGAGGAGGACGTGGAACTGCTCTTCACGGCGATCGTCAACATGTTCGAGTTCGACCATTCCGCCGCGCGCGGCAAAATGTGCATGCGCAAGCTGTTCGTGTTCAAGCATGATTCCGCGCTCGGCAACGCGCCCTCGCACCTGCTGTTTGACAAAATCGTCGTTACGCCCGTCGACGCGGCGCTGCCGCCGCGCAAGTTCACCGACTATACCGTGTCCGTCGAGCGCGACATGCCGCAGGGCGTGACGCTGATCGAGAAGCTGTAATGGAGCAAATCGCCATACGCGACATCCAGCACTACCTGTACTGCCCGCACCGCTGGGGACTGATGCACATCGACTGCGCGTGGGCGGAAAACTACTATGTCGCCAAGGCGAACCTGCTGCACGGGCGCGTGCACGACCCGGAAACAACCTATACGCTGCGCGGACGGAAGGTGTTCGCCTCGCTGCCTGTCTACTGCGACCTGCCCGGGTACGGGCTGGTCGGCAAGGCGGACTGCGTGGAGGGAACGCCTTCCGCCGCCGGCGCGCGCATGGACGATTCCGGGCGGCTGTACGCGCTGTGCGTCGTCGAATACAAGCCGACCATGCCCAAAGGACGAGACTACAACTATGACGACGCCATGCAGGTGTTTGCGCAGAAGGTCTGTATCGACGCCATCTTCCATTGCGATTGTCAGGCGGCGCTGTACTACGCCGACGTGAAAAAGCGCGTCGCGCTGCCTTTTTCCGCGGCGCGCGACCAATGGGACGGCGAACTTCGCGCCATCCTCAAAAGCATGCGCGAGGACTTGGAAAGCAACCGGATACCGCCCATACGCGACGGTCAGAAATGCGCGGGCTGTTCGATGAAAGACTTGTGCATGCCGTCGCTCAAGCGGCGCTTCACCGTGCGCGAGCGCATCGCGCGCATCTTGGAGGAGGCGACATGAGAAAGCTGCTCAACACGCTCTACATCACGCGCGAGCAGGCGTGGCTCGGGCTGGACGGCAACAACATCGTGTGCAGGCTGGACGAGGACGAGAAGTTTCGCATACCGTTTGACAACGTGGAGAACATCGTTTGCTTCAGCTATCTGGGCTGCTCGCCCGCGCTCATGGGCAAATGCGTGGAGAACCTGATTCCAATCAGCTTTCTCACGCCGCAGGGCAAGTTTCTGGCGCGCGTAAGCGGCAACACGCGCGGCAACGTGGCGCTTCGCGTGCGGCAGATCGACTGCTTTCGCGAGCATGGGCTGTCGCTGTACCAGAACACCATCGCGGCGAAGCTGTGCAACACAGTGACGCTGCTTCGCCGTTCTATGCACGACAAGCCCGAGCTACGCGCCGACGCGGCGATTCAGGGCGCGCTCGCGGCGCTCAAGGATGGCGCGGAAGCGGTATACCGCGCGGCGAGCATAGACGAAGCAATGGGCGTGGAAGGCAACTGCGCGCATCGGTATTTCAGCGTGTTCGGCAAGCTGCTGAGCGACGGCGGACGCTTTGAGCTGCGCACCAAGCGCCCGCCCCTCGACCCTGTCAACGCGGCGCTCTCGTTTGTCTATACGCTATACACGGGCGAATTTGCCTCCGCGCTGGAAACGGTTGGGCTGGACAGCTACATCGGCTACGGACACGCCCTGCGCAGCGGTCGATGCTCGCTCGCCTGCGACATGGTCGAGGAAACACGCTGTATCGCCGAACGCTTTGTGCTGACGCTGTTCAACCTCAAGATCCTCTCCGACGATGATTTCGACGAGCAGCCGACTGGCGCGGTGTGGCTCAATGCCGATGGGCGCAAGAAATTGCTGACGCATTGGCAGGAGAAGAAGCGCGGCGACATCACGCATCCCTTCCTGAACCAGAAAATCCAGCTGGGGCTGTTGCCTTATGTGCAAAGCAATCTGCTGGCGAAATTCGTTCGTGGCGACATAGAGGAATACCCGAGCTACCTGCAAAAATGACGAGGTGAAGCGAATGCTGGTGTTGATCAGCTACGACGTGAGCACGAGCACGGCGGAAGGGCGGACGCGGCTCAGACGCGTGGCGAAGGAATGCCAAAATCACGCGCAGCGGGTGCAGGCGTCCGTGTTCGAGGCAAATCTGGACTGGGGAACGTTCGTCAAGATGAAGGCGCGCTTATGCGAGCTGATCGACCCGGCGCAGGACAGCCTGCGGTTCTACTATCTTGGCAATAACTGGCACAAAAAAGTGGAGCACGTCGGCGCGAAACCCGCCTATGACCCGGAAGGCGCGTTGATTCTCTAGCCGCCGCTTGTATTGATAGTCACGCGCGTCCGAAAAATCGATCGCGGGCGAACGTGCGGTGACGCTGAAAATGCAGGCAGGTTCGCCTGAAACGAGCTGCGTTTTTTACGCTTTTTCGGCAAATGGCGGGGATTTGGGTCGATGTTCATGACTCGCTATTTTATGTGATAATGTTTGTCCACTCCATGCTGTGGGCTGATGGCAAGGTACAACAATATCTTGCGGTCACGCTCCGCACGGAGCGTGTGAGTTGAAATCTTTACGGCCCTCTGCGCCCATGACCGTCTCCAGTCACGCTCCGCACGGAGCGTGTGAGTTGAAATCGGCGATGTCGTGGAGGACGAGGGGCGGGTTGTGTCACGCTCCGCACGGAGCGTGTGAGTTGAAATGTTGAGAAGCCAACAATAGACCAAATCAAAATTGTCACGCTCCGCACGGAGCGTGTGAGTTGAAATATAGTCGCTCATGGCCGTCCGCGCCTTGCGGTTGAGTCACGCTCCGCACGGAGCGTGTGAGTTGAAATAGATTATTGCGGGAGATGGGAAAC
>CAZEIC010000087.1:0-11953 GCA_964512175.1 uncultured Oscillospiraceae bacterium
CGTCGCGGAAGGCGGGCTGCCAGTAGCGCTGCAATACGAGGTTTTCCTCGAGCGAATAATCGAGCACCAGCCCGTGCTTGTGCCTGTCCTCGGGGATGTGGCTCATGCCGAGCACCGAGCGCTCGCGGATGCTCGCCTTTGTGATGTCCTGCCCGCGCAGCGTCATGCGCCCGGACGAGAGCTTGTCAAGCCCGGTCAGCGCGGCGACAAACTCCGTCTGCCCGTTGCCCTCGATGCCCGCGAGCGTCACGATCTCGCCCGCGTGCACCTTGAAGGTGACATTGCGCACGGCGTTCTTTTTGTGCAGCTTGGAGGGCACGGTCACGTCCTCGACCCAGAGCACCGTCTCGCCCGGGTCGCATTCGTCCTTATCGACCTTGAACTGCACGTCGCGCCCGACCATCATGTGTGAAAGCTCCTCGCGCGAGGTGTCCGCGATGTTCACGGTGCCGATGCACTTGCCCTTGCGCAGCACGGTGCAGCGGTCGGCGACCGCCATAATTTCGTTGAGCTTGTGCGTGATGAACAGGATGGACTTGCCTTCCTTGGCGAACCCCCGCATGATCTCCATCAGTTCGTCGATTTCCTGCGGGGTGAGCACGGCGGTCGGCTCGTCGAAAATCAGTATTTCATTATCGCGGTACAGCATTTTGAGGATCTCGACCCTCTGCTGCATGCCCACGGAAATGTCCTCGATCAATGCGTCGGGGTCGACGCGCAGCCCGTAGCTCTCGCTGAGCGCGACGACCTTCTCGCGTGCCTTTTTCTTTTGCAGCAGCCCGTTTTTCACGTCTTCCGCGCCAAGGATGATGTTGTCCAGCACCGGAAAGACCTCCACCAGCTTGAAATGCTGGTGCACCATGCCGATGTGCAGGGCGTTTGCGTCGTTGGGGCTTTGGATGCGCACTTCGCGCCCGTCCTTTTTGATGATGCCGCCGTCGGGCTGGTACAGCCCGAACAGCACGCTCATGAGCGTGGATTTGCCCGCGCCGTTTTCGCCCAGCAGCGCGTGGATCTCGCCTTTCCGCAGTTGCAGGGTGATATCGTCATTGGCTTTGATGCCGGGAAATTCCTTGGTGATATGCAGCATCTCAATGACGTACTCGCTCATCGGCGGTCACCGCCTTTCGTGATGAAAGTGAGAAAGCGGGACTGGGCTTTCGCCCAGCCCCGCAAGCATCCGAGAAAACAGTGGGGATCAGCCCTGATAGTCAACGACCGCCTTGACGACCGTAGGCGCGACGTCGATGGCGTTGGAAACGACGATTTCGCCAGCCTTGATCTTCTCAAACAGCGCGTTGTACTCCTCGACGGTGTACTTGTCCAAACGCCAGGAGGTGTCGGCAGTGGGCAGACCCACGCCGTCGACCGCCGCGCCCAGGTTCGCGATCGCGCCCGCCATGTCCTCGGGCAGCTTGCCGCCGTTGTCATAGAGCTTGGTCAGCGCGTACACGACAGAGCCCTTGAGGTTCTTCATGGCGGAGGTGATGATCACGTCGGAGATGTAGAACTGGTCGGTGTCCACGCCGATGACGTTGCCGTCGGCAGCCTCGGCAGCCGCGACCGCGCTCAGGTAGATGCCGCCGCCGCAGGCGAAGACCACTTCCGTGCCGTCGGCATACCAGGAATCCATCTTGTTCTTGATGTCATCGCTGGGGCCGAAGGAGCCGCAGTACCAGTACTTGATGCTCACGTCCACGCCCATTTCGGCGGCGGCGGCGTCAGCGCCCTGCACGAAGCCGTAGCCATAGCGAATGACAGCGGGAACAGCCATGCCGCCCAGGAAGCCCAGCTTGGTGTAGCCGTCCTTAACAGCCGCGTAGCCCGCGAAGTAGCCCGCCTGCTCCTCCTGATAATAGATGGAGTAGGTGTTGGGGGTCGGGTCTTTGGGGTTGGTGTCCAGCACGATGAAGGTCACGTCGGGGTATTCGCCCTGCACCAGCGTGGACGCTTCTTCAAACAGGTAGCCCGGGAGCACGATGACCTTCGCGCCCTTGTCAATCGCGGTCTTGATGGATTCCACGCGCGCTTCGGTGGAATCCTCGCTCGGGCGGTAATAGGCGTAGGTCTTCTGGTTGGCTTCGGCGTATTCCACAACGCCTTCCCAAGAGCTCTGGTTGAAGGACTGGTCGTCGATGTTGCCGACGTCCGTCACCAGCGCGATTTCATATGTGTCGCCCTCGGCGAGCACGGGCATGACGCCCAGCGCCATCACGGCGCAGAGAAGGAGAGCCAGGAACTTCTTCATGTGGGAATTCCTCCTTATTGTACTGTCGGGCAAGCGCGAAGCACGCCGCCCCGTCCACGCGCATTATAGCAGATTGCGCGCCGCTTGAAAAGCGGGAAATAACGATTGCCATGTATTGTAATACTAATGTAATAATGGTATAATATCTTCCGAACAGTTTTTTCGCGCCCGTTTTCTGAAAGGAGCGATGCCCCATGAAGTGCCAGTACTGCAACTGCGCGGACAGCCGCGTGGTCGATTCCCGCCCCGCCGACGAGGGCGCGAGCATTCGCCGTCGCCGCGAGTGTATCAACTGCGGTCGGCGCTTTACGACCTATGAAAAGGTCGAGTTCGTGCAATTGCTCGTCATCAAGAAGGACAACACGCGCGAGCTGTTCGACCCGCAGAAAATCCGCGCGGGCATCATCCACGCCTGTCACAAGCGCCCCGTTCCGGCGAGCGAGATCGAGAAGATCGTGTCCTCGGTCGAGCAGTTCGCGTATAACAGTTTGCAAGAAGAAATCACGACGCGAAAAATTGGCGAGATGGTGATGGAAGCGCTGCGCAAGCTCGACGAAGTCGCGTATATCCGCTTTGCCTCGGTCTACCGCCAGTTTACCGACATCCCGACGTTTATGCACGAAATGACGAGGCTGCTCAGTGAACGGGAGGACGAGACGGGAAGGGAATAGGGAGTAGGGGGTACGGCGGGGAGAGAACGATGCGTTTTCCCCCGCCGTTTTCGTTCCCCTATTCCCTCCCCCGCGCGATCGCGTCCCGCTGGCGGCAGATCTCCGCCCAGCTTGGGATGGCTTTCAAGGCTTCCGTCATCTCGCGGAGCATTTGCGGAACGTCGATACCCTGCGGGCAGGTCGCGGCGCACTTGCCGCAGGCGACGCACGCCGACGGCTGTCGGTCGTCCGGCAGCGCCTCCATGCGCATGGCGACATTGATGGCGGGCGAAAAGCGAATCTCGTTATAGGTCGCCAGCAGCATCGGAATGTCCAGCCCCATCGGGCAGCCGTCGCAGCAATATCGGCACGCCGTACAGGGGATGGAATTTTTCATGGTCTCGGCAATGGCAAGCAGCGTGTCGGTTTCCCGCGCGGAAAGCGGTTTGCGTTCGGCAAAGGTGGCAAGGTTGTCCTCCATCTGCGCGATGTCCGACATGCCGCTGAGCACCATCTTGACGTTTGGCAGCCCTTGCAGGAAACGGAAGCCCCACGTGGGAATGGATTCCGTCGGGCGCAGGGACTTGAGCAGCGCCTCGTCCTTTTCGTCCAGCTTCGCCAACCTGCCGCCGCGCACGGGCTCCATGACCCACACGGGCACGCCGCGCTCCGTCAGCAGTTCATATTTCGTTTTCGCGTCCTGCAGCGTCCAGTCCAGATAATTCAATTGAATTTGGCAAAATTCCATGTCCGCGCCGCGCAGGTCGAGGAAATCGCGCAGCGTTTCCACGCGCCCGTGGCAGGAAAAGCCCAAGTGCCTGATGCGTCCGCGCCGCTTTTGCTCCAGAAAATAATCGACGATGCCCCATTGCGGGTCGGTATAGGTCTTGATGGAGTGTTCGTAGACATTGTGCAGCAAATAAAAGTCGAAATACTCCACGCCGCATTTTGCAAGCTGGTCCTCAAAGACCGCCGCCGGGTCGTACCGCGCGCTGATCTGATGCCCGGGGTATTTGGTCGCCAGATCATACGCGTCCCTCGGATACCGCGACAGAATGCGCCCGACGACGCGCTCGGACTCCCCCGCGTGATAGGGGTACGCCGTGTCAAAGTAGTTCACGCCGCCTGCCAGCGCGCGCTGTATCATGGCTTCCGTACGCCGCTCGTCGATGGTCTTGTCTTCGTTGACCGGCAGACGCATCGTGCCAAAGCCCAGCAGCGATAGCCGCTCTCCCTGAAAATCGCAATAGATCATGTTTTCCTCCGCAGCATCAACGTATGAAATTGGTGAACACGCCCGGCTCTCGTTCGGGCAGACCGTACCGTTCTTTGCCCAGCGCGATGCTCTTCATCAGGAACGCCATATTCCGCGCCAGCGTCCGCATGCTCTGCAAGCCCTCCGCATCCTGCTCCGCCTCGCCCGGCTTCCCGCCGTGGATGCTGTTCCAATACTGCCCAGACGCGACCGGCATGCCCGCGATCGTGAAGAATTTGTTCAGCTCGTCAAAGGTGGAAGATAGCCCGCCGCGCCGCGCGCAGACGACGCTCGCGCCCACCTTCATGGTTTTGTCAAACGGCGTGCTGTAAAACAAACGCGTCAGGAAGGCGACAAGCGTCGCGTTTGCGGAGGCGTAATACACGGGACTGCCGACCACCATCCCGTCCGCCGCCGCGAACTTGGGCGCGATAACGTTCACGATATCGTCAAACACGCACTTGCCCGTTTCGCGGCATTTGCGACAGCCGATGCAGCCGCGAATCTCCTTGTTGCCAACATGCACGATCTCGGTTTCAACGCCCTCCCGCGCGAAAACGCTTACCATTTCGTTTAGCGCGATCGCCGTGTTGCCGTGGGCGTTCGGACTGCCGTTGATCAGTAATGTTTTCATTGTTTTCTTCCCCTTTCTCTGCGCCTGTAAACGGTGGATGTAAACAGTGTAGCATCCGGTTGTTACAACCTGTCAAGCGTTTTATGAACTTTCTTGCAGTGAATCGCGCGCCGCCAGCCTTGATGCGCGCCGCTTTCCGTGCTATAATCAACGCACAGCGGTTGTAACAACCGAATGCACGACCGCGCGCGGAGGGAGAACATATGCTGTACACCATGACGCAGGCATGCCGCCAAGTCAACATGACCTACGAGGCGCTCAAATTTTACTGCAATCAGCGGCTTGTGCCCAACGTCAAGCGCGACGCGGCGAACCGCCGCGTGTTCGACGAACACGACATCGCGTGGATCAACGGTTTGACGTGCCTTAAACACTGCGGCATGCGCATCGAGGAAATGAAAGAATATCTGGCTTTATGCCTGCAAGGGCCATCCACCATCCCGCGCCGCAAAGAGATATTAGCGGAAAAGAAAAGACAACTGCTGGAGCGCATCGATTCGTTGAACGCGTCCACGCGGTACATCGACCGCAAGCAGCAGTTCTACGACGACGTGCTGGCGGGAAAAACAGAATACGTCAGCAACCTGCTCCCCAAGAAGCCGGAGTGAACCGTCAGCCGCCGCGCAGCAGCTTTTCAAACGCCTCGACCGCCATGGGTTTGGCGTACAGGTACCCCTGCACCAGCTCGCAGCCGATGGACTTTAAGTAGTCCGCCTGCGAGTGCGTTTCCACGCCCTCCGCCATCACGCCAAGATCGAGCCACTGCATCATGCGCACAACCGACGAGAGCACCACGCCGCCGCGCCCCTCGTAGCCCGCCGACGTTAAGAACCGCATGTCGAGCTTGACGAGGTCGACCGGCACGTCCTTGAGCGAATTGAGCGAGGAATACCCCGAGCCGAAATCGTCCATTTCCATGTAGAACCCCGCCGCGCGCAGGCGCATCACCACGTCGATGAGCTGCGAAGGGTTGTCCACATACGCGGTCTCGGTGATTTCCAGCCGCAGGAGCGCGGGCGGCAAATCATATGTTTTGAGCAGGTTCACAAGCGTGTCGCACAGCGCGGGGTTATAGATGTCCACGCGCGATATGTTGACCGACACCGGGACGGGCGACAGCCCCTCGTCCATCCACGCGCGCAGCAGCCTGCACGCGCGTTCCCAGACGTATTCATCGAGCTTGGCGATAAAGCCGTTGCGCTCGAACACCGGGATGAACCGCCCGGGCGGGATCATGCCCTTTGTTGGATGGAACCAGCGCACCAGCGCTTCCGCGCCGACCAGCGCGCCGGTGGCGTGGTTGTACTGCGGCTGGAGGTAGATATCAAACTGCCCGGACGCGAGCGCGTCCGCCATTTCGCCGATGATCTCCTGCTCCTCCAGCAGCTTGTCGCGCATCGAAGCGTCGTAATACTTGTAGTATTCGCCGTACTTGCCCTTGAGCGAGCGCAGCGCGAGCAGCGCCTTGTCGCAGATGCTGCCGATATCGCCGCCGATATCGGCTTCCTCCACCAGATACGCGCCGAAGCGCGGCGTGAATGTGAACCCGGGCTGGTGCGCCGTGAGGAACGCGCGCGCGTGCGCGACGAGCGCCTCGATATCCAGCGCGTCCGCGGGCAGGCAGGCGGCGAAATGGTCCGCCTCCAGATAGCCGTATGCCACGCCGCCGCGCGCCATCCTGCGCGCTTCCTAGCCAATGGCGCGCAGCAGCGCGTCGCCCTCGCGCGCGCCGAAAATGTCGTTGTAGACCTTGAAATGGTCGATATCGAAGCGCACAAAGACATACCGCGTTTCGCGGTCGCCGCGCAAAAGCTCGTCGGCGGCAAGGTAGAACGTGCGCTTGTTGTACAGGTTGGTCAGCGTGTCGAACTCCGCGAGCCGCTTGACCTGCTGGAACGCCGCAAGCTGGCTGCGCTCGATGGCGTTGCGCAGGCGGAAGGTGAGGATCGTGGAATCGAACGGCTTGGACACGAAATCCCACGCGCCCAGCTCCAGCGCCTCGATCTCCGAGGAGACGGCGTTGTCCGCCGTCATGACGACGACGGGCAGCCCGGACAGCTTGGGGTCGCGGCTGATGTGCGCAAGGAAGGTATAGCCGTCCATCACGGGCATCATCACGTCCAGCAATATACCGTCCACCGTCTCGCACGCGAGCGTGTCCAGCGCCTCCCGCCCGTTCTCCGCCTCGAGCACGTCGTATTCGCCGCACAAGACCTTGCGCAGCATCAAGCGGTTCACGACACTGTCGTCCACGACCAAAATGCGTTTCCCCATATACTCACCTTTCGTACAGGCGCAGAAAAAGAGATTAACCTTCAAACATTATGATACCACATCTCGCGCGCGAAAGCAACGTAAATTAAGGAAAGAAAGTAAGAAAAAAGCCCGCCGCGAATACGGCGGCGAGCCGATTGAACCCGTAGATGCGATTATTGCAGCTTGAAGTCCGTCCAGATGCTCTGGTACATGCTCTCGAACTCCTCGCCCACGTCCTGGATGAACTCCGTCGCGCCGAGGATATCGGCGGGGATGTAGAGTGCGGGGTTATCGTACATATCGGCGGGCATGAATTCCCGCGCCGCCGCGATGGGGCACATGTACAGCTGCTGCTGGGCGACATACGCCGCCACCTCGCCGTCGCAGAGGTAGTCCAGCAGTTGATGCGCGTTTTGCGGATGCGGCGCTTTGACGGGAATCACGAGGCTGTCGATGCCAAAGCCCATGCCTTCCTCGGGGTAGACCACTTTCAATTCGGGGTTTTCCGCCAGCGCCATCACGACAAACGGCGTGAACATGTACGCCACCGAGCACTCGCCCGACAGCAGATCCCAGTGCGGGGTGTCGTAGTTGAACGCGCGGATATTCGGACGCAGCGCCATCAGCTTTTCCTTCGCCTGCGCAAGAATCGCCTCGTCGGTGACGTTGAAGGACTGCCCCATCGTCTTGAGCGTGATGCCGATGATGTTACGCGCGTCGTCAATGAGCACGATGCTGTCGCGCAGCGCCTCGTTCCACAGGCTCTCATAGCCGGTGATCTCGACGTCCACAAGGTTCGGATCGTAGACGATCAGCGGCGTGCCGGCGACGTAGGGCACGGTGTATTCGTTGTCCGGGTCGAAATACTGGGACTGGAAGGAAGGGTCGATGTTGCCATAGTTCGGCAGAAGCGTTTTGTCCAGCGGAAGCAACAGCTCCTGCTTGCGGGCGATGTTGAGGATATAGTCGCTGGCGAGCACCACGTCGTAATCCGCGCCGCCCGTCGCCTGCAGCTTGTAGAGCATTTCCTCGTTGCTGTTGAAGGTCGTAAAGTTGATTTTGATGCCTGTTTTGGCGGTGAAATTCGCGAGCGTCACATCGTCGATGTAACTTTCCCATGTGAACAGGTTGAGCACGGCTTCTTCTTCGGCAGTCACGGTCAGACAGGAGGCGCACAGCAGCAGGGCGAGGGCGAGAGCGAACAGTTTCTTCATTGTAAACCAGTCTCCTCCTTCTTGATATAGAATAAGTATACACGACCGTTCATAAAAAGTAAAGCGGCGCATAGGATGGCGTGAGGTGATGTCCATGACGGCTGCGCATTGGCTCGCGCTCGGCGCGACGGCTCTGTTTGTGTGCTGTTTGGCGCTGGCGGCTTCGCGCGTGCGCCCGGGCAGCCGCGCGCACCGCGCGCTCTCCCGCGCAGTCTCGGGCGCGCTGTCGCTCGCGGTCGCGAGCATGCTGCTGCCGCGGCTTGGCGTGAACGGCGTGTCGCTCGCGGCGGCGCTGCTGCTGGGCGCGCCGGGGACGGCGCTGCTGGCGTTCCTTACACTGTAACCACGTCGAACCCCGCCGCGCGTGTCATGCGGTTCATGAGCGCCAAGCCCACGCCCTCGGGCGGCATGCCCTCGGCGAAGATGCGCGGAACGCCCGCGTCGTCCATGTCGCGCAGCAGCGAAAACAGCCGCCGCGCGGCTTCCTCCGCGTCTTTGCCAAGGTCGCGGACGTTTCGATTTCCATAATATCCCAAATGTTTTGTAAACGCGAGCACGCAGGCGCTTTCTTCCCCGTCATACCGCGCGCAGATTGCCCGCGCGACGGTTTGCGCGTCCGCGCCGCAGACGAGCGTCATGCGCCCCTTGGGCGCGTAATGCTTGTGTTTCATCCCAGGCGACGGCGCGGCTTCGCCCTCTGCAAGCGGGCGCAGCACGCTCCCGGCAACCGAAACGTTCGGGAGCACGCGGCGCAGCATGTCGGGAGATATCCCGCCCGGACGCAGCACGACGGGTGCGCGCTCGTCCGTGATATCCAGCACCGTCGATTCCAAGCCGACGTCGCACGCGCCGCCGTCGAGGATATAGGGAATGCGCCCGTTCAAATCGTCCATCACATGTCGCGCGGTCGTCGGGCTGGGTCTGCCCGAACGGTTCGCGCTCGGCGCGGCGACGGGCAGTTTGCATGCAGAAAGCAGCGCGCGCGCCACCGGGTGGCTGGGCATGCGCACGGCGACGCTGGCAAGCCCCGCCGTCACGCAATCGGGCACGGCGGGCGTTTTCGGCAAAATGAGCGTCAGCGGACCGGGCCAGAACGCGTCTATCAGCGCGCGCGCGGCGGCGTTGACGCGGCACAGCGGCGCAAGCTGCGAACCATCAAAAATGTGCACGATCAAAGGATTATCGCACGGGCGCTCCTTGGCGGCGAAGATCGCGCGCACCGCCTGTTCATTCAGCGCGTCCGCGCCCAGCCCGTAGACCGTTTCCGTCGGGAACGCGACCAATTGCCCGTCCCGCAGCGCGTCCGCCGCCGTCTGTACGCCGCGTTCGTCCGCCGAAAGCATCACCGTTTCCATGCGCGCACCTCCCCGCGCGCATGATTATATCACAATTTCAGATTTACACAACCAGATAGCAAATCGCGCCGCCAGCGACCACGCCCAGCGCCATCAGCAGCGATTCCAGCCTGCCCTGATGCTCGCGCTGCGCCTCGGGCAGCAAATTTTGACAGGTGATTTGCAGCATTGCGCCGCCCGCGAGCGCCAGACAGAACGCCAGCGCGCCCGCGCTCACGCCGCCCACCAGCATCCCGGCGGCGGCGCCGACCATCGTCGGCAGCCCGGCGAGCGTCGCAAGCAGCAGGATGCGCCCTTTCCCCATGCCGCCCGCGCGCAGCGGCAGCGCCATGGCGACCCCCTCGGGCACGTCGTGCAGCGCGATGGCAAGGCACAGCGCCATCCCAAGCCTCGGCGCGCCGGCGTACCCCGCGCCGACCGCCAGCCCTTCGGGGAAGTTATGCAGCGCGATGCCCAGTCCGACCAGCAGCCCGGTGCGCCGCGCGCTCTGCCTGTCGCCCGCAAGCATCGCGTCGGAAAGCAGCATCGCCGCCATGCCGACGAATAGCCCGCACACCGCCGCGGGCATGTTTGTATCGACCGCCTCGGGCACAAGCTCAAAACACACGATGGCGAGCATCAGCCCGCTTGTAAAATGCAGCAGCCGCGCCATCGCGCGCTTGCCGATGCCCGGCCACGCCCCCGCGAGCGCGCCGCCCAGCGCCGTCCCCAGCACGCCCGCGAGCAAGGTAATCACGATCGGCATCCCCGCACACCCCTCTCCCGCGAACGTATGCGAGAGAAGCGGCGTTGATGCGCGATCTCAGTCTTTCCGCATCAGGTACGCGACGCGCGGATGCTCGCGCTCGCGTTCGGTCAGCGCGAACGTCGCGCTCTCCGTCACCGTGAAATACCGTTCAAACAGCGTCTTCCACTGCAGCCGCGAAGCGCGGCGCGCGCGCAGGACGCCGTTCTTATAGTAGTAATCGCCGCGCTTTTCCATGCCGATCATGCCCGTCATTTCCTCCTCGGTAAACTCGGGATTGAGGCAAACCAGCATGGAGCGCCCGGGCTTGAGCGCGTCGCGCAGCGCGGCGAGAACGCTCTCGCAGACGGAAAGCGGCACAACGTCCAGCAGATTGACCGTCAAGATAAAGTCGTACTCGTCCTTGCGAAGCAGCGAAGCGTCCCCGCAAACGAACGTCAACGCCTCCGAAAGCCCGGACAGCGCCGCGCAGCGCTCGGCGTAGCGCACGCCGTTTTCCGAGGGATCGACGCCCACGCCGCGAACGGAGGGCTTGCAAAAGTACATTTCAAACAGTCCCCACCCCGCGCCGCAGCCGTAATCCAGCACGGTCTCTGCGTCCTTCAGCCCCGTCTCGAGCAGCCGCGTGAACGTCGGATCGTCAAACGCCCTGCCTTCGATCTTCTCCGGCGTATCGGACGCGAACAATTCGTTCCAGAAGTCCTTGGAGCGCTCGTAATCCTGCGTCATCCCAATTCCCCTCCCGCGCGTGCAACGCCGCGCATCTGTTCAGCCCAAATAGTCCTTTACAAACTCGTCCACGGTATCATAGCGACAAATGGGCGTGTTCGTCGTCGGCTTTGGTCGCCCGAATCAGCGCACCGCAGTCTTCGCAGAAGTCAGTAGGCTTGTTTCAGTCATGATGTTCCCCGTGCCGGCGCGGCGACCGGCTATTACAGCGAGAAAACGAAGCCGCGGATTTCCGTTTTCTGGAAAAGCAGGTTTGCGCACTCATTATAGGCGATGGATGCGGAAAACACAAGCGACCGCATGCGCCCGGCGCGGCGAAAAATGCGCAAATTTGCTCTTGCGCGTTGCGGCGCGGCATGGTATAATTTATCGGATAACGCACGCGGGGAGACGCGCCGCTTGTGCCGCGAACGCGGTGGCAGGCGCGGATGAACCCCGCGGTGGAAACAACAAGGAGGGTCAAAACCATGGCGGTCATTTCCATGAAACACCTGCTGGAAGCGGGCGTGCACTTCGGACACCAGACCAGGCGCTGGAACCCCAAGATGGCGCAGTACATCTTCACCGAGCGCAACGGCATCTACATCATCGACCTGCAGAAAACCGTCCGCAAGATCGACGAGGCGTACATGTTCGTGCGCAACCTGGCGATGGAAGGCAAGAGCATTCTGTTCGTCGGGACGAAAAAGCAGGCGCAGGAGTCCATCGAGTCCGAAGCCAAGCGCTGCAACATGTTCTACGTCAACAACCGCTGGCTGGGCGGCATGCTGACCAACTTCAAGACCATCCGCACGCGCGTGGACAGGCTCAACACCATCGACAGGATGGAGCAGTCGGGTCAATTCGACGTGCTGCCCAAGAAAGAAG
>CAZEIC010000088.1:0-1334 GCA_964512175.1 uncultured Oscillospiraceae bacterium
CAACCTGATCAAGAGCGGTTACACCAACCCCAACCCCGCCACCCAGACCCGGTATGACCTGCAGGATATGTTCGGCGCGGGCAAGCTGGCGATGGTCATCGCCCCCAACCAGCTCCCGACCTATTTGGCGGAAAAAGAATACACCGTCAACCACGGCATCGCCTCGCTCCCGCATAACGAGGGCGCGCAGGGCGGCGCGACGGGCGTGATGGACCGCATCATGGCGTTCAAGGACGACTCCTTCGCCGATCAGGCGGCGCGCAACGAAGCCATCGGCAAGTTCCTCCAGTTCTTCTACAGCCCCGACATGTACATCGGCTGGGTCAGCATGGAAGGCTTCCTGCCCGCCGTGTCCTCCTCGGTCGCCGAGCTGGTCAAGCTCGACCCGGGCTTTGAAGCGTGGCTGTCCGTGCTGGATACCTGCCAGTTCTACCCGACCGCCATCGCCGAATGGAACGACGTCAAGCAGGGCGTGATCGACGTGCAGCAAAACGCGCTGCTCGGCGGCGACGTCAAGACGCTGCTGGACGAACTGCAGGCGAAGGTCGCCAAGTAAACAATACGCACGACGGGGACTCGGTTCGCCGAGTCCCCTCTTTCCGTTGACGGAGGAGGAACGCTCTTGAACAACATATTGGTGCGCCATAAGTGGGAGCCCTACCTTTGGCTGCTGCCGAGCCTGCTGCTCATGACGATTTTCGTCATTTTCCCCATCGGCATCGTGTTCAAGCTGTCCTTCAGCGACATCTCCAAGGCGGGCGTGGTGGGCGATTTCATCGGCTTTGGCAACTACCGCGCCGCCGTGCAGGACAAAGCCTTCGGCACCGTCATGCTCAACACCCTCTGGTGGGTGCTGTCCGTCGTCGGCATTTCCACGCTCATCGGCTTTGTCACCGCCATGGCGCTCAACAGCAAGTTCGCAGGGCGCAAAATCGCGCGCTCCATCGTCGTGTTCCCGTGGGCGACGTCGCTGGTCATCCAAGCGTCCATCTGGAACTACATCATCGGCTTTGAATACGGCAACCTCAACAACATCCTCCTGAACCTCGGCATCATCAAAGACGCGATCAACTGGCGCGCTTCCTACCAAATCGAGTTTATCTGGGAGTGCGCCGTGGGTATATTCGTTACGATCCCGTTCGTCACGTTCTGCGTGCTCGCGGGGCTGCAATCCATCGACGCGGCGTATTACGAGGCGGCGACGGTCGACGGCGCGGGCTTCTGGAAAAAGCTGTCGCACGTCACCTTGCCGCTGGTGCGCCCGTCGCTGACGGTCTCGACGGTGCTCAACATCATTTATGTGTTCAATTCTTTCCCCATCATCTACACCATCA
>CAZEIC010000088.1:1344-11764 GCA_964512175.1 uncultured Oscillospiraceae bacterium
CCAAGGGCGCGCCCGCCAACAAGACCGATACGATGGTGACATATCTATACATGCTTGCGTTCTACGACCAGCGCAAAGGTCCGGCGACCGCCATGTCGGTCATCGGCTTCTTGGTGTTGTGCGTCTGCGCGGGCGCGTACATGGTCATTTCCATGCGGAAGGATGATGAGCTATGAGAGCGATCGCCGCTGAAACGGTCAAAAAGCGCGGCGCGATCGCGCTCTCGCTGTGCGCGCTAGCCATCGTACTGGTGATTGCGCTCTTGTCGCTCCCGGTGTGCGAGTTTACGACCACCCTCATGACGAAGCGCTCGGGCAACACCTTCGTGGGCGACGAGCGCTACGTTGCCGCGCGCGCCGAGGCGGACGCGGCTGCCGCGGAATACGAAGCGCATGGGGGATACGGCGCGGTGACGGTCTCCGAGGAGGTCATCGAGCGCGTCAATTCCAAGGGTGAAAAGACTTCGATGGTCGCGTTCACGGTCGCGGCGAAAGCCGCGCGCACGGGCTGGCAGTTCATCGGCTCGGGGCTGCTGCCGGGGCGCGTGCTGCTCGCGCTGCTGGCGCTTTCGCTGCTCGCCGCGCTGCTGGGCGTTTATAGCGCGCTGGATTTTGCACCGCGCGACCCGCTGTCGCCGCTTGCGGGGCGCGGCAAGGCGCGGTTTGCCGCCTGCTGGCTGGCGCTTCTCGCGCTTGCGCTCGTGCCCGTTTTCTGTATGAGCGCCGTGCATGTGTTCGAGCGCCAGTTGATATTGCGCCTGTCGCTCAAGAACGACGCGCCCGCGCCCGCGCTGCTCGCGCTGGCGGACGCTTTCCTGTACGGCGGCACGGCGGGGGAGACGATCGGCGCGCTGCTACCGGGGCTGACGTATCACAGCACATGGTCGCTCTGGGCGATCATGCCGACGCTCGCCGTCATGCTCGCGGGGCTGATCGTCAGCTATCGCGGCGCGCTCAAGCACGCGCTCGCGCGCGGACTGCTGTACCTGTTCGTGATATCGCTGTGCGTCATCATCCTGTATCCGTATTATGTCATGCTCATCACGGGCTTCCGCAGCAATGTGGAAACGACCGACATGTTCTTCACGCGCATGTTCCCGTCGCGCTGGGTTTGGTCGAACATCGCCGATATCGTCAACCGCGGCATCTTGCGCTACCTTGGCAACACCGTACTGCTGTCGGGCGGCGCGACGATCGTCGCGCTGTGCTGCGGCATCCCGGCGGCGTACGCCATGGCGCGCATGTCGTTCAAGGGCAAGAAAGCGTTTCTGGGCTTTGTGATCATGAGCCAGATGTTCGCGCCCGTCGTGCTGCTGGTCGGCATCTCGCAATTGATGAACTTCCTCAAGCTCAACGACTCGGTGACGGGGCTGATGCTCATCAACGCCGCGTTCAATCAGGCGTTCGCTATCTGGCTGCTGCGCGGCACGTTCGTGTCGATATCGCCCGAGATGGAGCAGGCGGCGTGCATCGACGGCTGCTCGACGTTCAAGGCGCTGGTGCGCGTGCTGCTGCCGATGGCGGCGCCCGGTATCGTCACCACGCTGATCTTCGTGTTCATCAATGCGTGGAACGAATACACCATCTCGACCGTGCTGATTTCGACCGCCGCCAAAAAGCCGCTGACGGTCGGCATCACGCAGTTTTCTTCCTTTAATATGATCGAGTGGCAGTACCTGTTCGCCTCGGCGCTGCTGGCGACGATTCCGGTCGTGATCCTGTTCATGTTCATTGAAAAGCACCTCGTCGCCGGGCTCACGTCGGGCGGCGTGAAGGGCTGACGCATGCGTATTTCGCTTATGGACGGCGCTATCACGTATTCGGAAGCCGTCGCGCTTTACCCCGGCATGCCAAAGGAGCAGGTCTGCGCTGGGCGCGAGGCGCTCGCGGTCTTCCATCCAGCCCCCGACGACGCGCGGGGGCTGATGCTGTATGTCGATTTTGAGGGCGATATCGTCACGCGCGTTGCGGCGTATGTGCCGCACGTCGGCGGCGCGCCGCTGCAAAGGGACGCGCAGACGCGCGCGCTGCAAGCCGCGCTGAACGTGCGGCTGGAAGAGATTTCCAATCATACCTTTGCATGGGGGTTTACGCGCCTTTCGTGGGACAACGATAACGCCTCCCTGAAGCTCGATATCGCATACGGGCGAGCGCCCGCCGCGCATGCGCCGCGCCGGAGCGCCGCCGCCGACCAGATGGCGAGCAGCCGCTATATCGCCGACGGCGACTGGCGCGCCGTTTCGCTGACGCACGAAGACGGGTACTTGTACCAGTTGGATTCCTATCAGGACGGCGGCGACTACCAGCCCGGGTGCTATTTCATCGACGAAGCCGCCTACCGCGCGCCGCGCTTTTGGACGCAAGACCGCGCGCTGGACGTTTCACGGTACTGCCATGAAGCGCAGATCGCGCCGTTTTGCGACTGTTATAAGGCGCACATCACGCGCTATCGCGTGCTGCCGGGGGCGGTCGTGCGCGCGGAGGTCGGCGTGGCGCGCGCGAACGCCGCGTATGGCGCGGGCGGCGCGCCGCAGGTATATGTCGACCGCGAGCAATTGGACGCGGGACTGCTGTTGCGCGACGATGGCTTTCGCGCGCCCGCGTTCTCCTGGCAATTTGTTGGCTTTGCGCGCGCCGACGACATGCTCGACCGCGGCACGGCGGCGCACAACGCGCGAAAAAACGCCCTGCCGTGAAGGAAAAGCGCGGGTTTTGGCGAATGGATACAGCAAGCTATCGTTAGAAAGGAAGCATGTATCATGCAAACGCCGATTACGCAAGAACAAATCAAGGGCTGGTCGCAAGCTTTCCGCAACTGTCCAGAGCGCCAGGTGGCGGCGCTCGCGCTCTCCAAAACGGCCATCAACGACGTGACGTTCGTCCCCAAGGCGGCGTTCGCCATGCGTCAAAAGTTCTCCATCGACATCCCGACGCTCGAAGTCACCGACCAGCAAGCGTCCGGGCGCTGCTGGCTGTTTGCGGCGACGAACCTGCTGCGCGAGAAGATCGCCAAAGAGCTGAATCTGGAAAATATCGAGCTGTCGCAGAGCTATCTGGCGTTCTGGGACAAGTTCGAGCGCGCCAATTTCTTCTTTGACAGCATCCTCGACACCGCCGACCGCCCGACGGACGACCGGTATGTTTCGTTCATCCTCAATACCGGCGTGCACGACGGCGGTCAGTGGGACATGTTCGCCAACATCGTCGAAAAGTACGGCGTCGTGCCCAAGGACGCGTTCGGCGAAACCTACCAGTCCTGCCATACGAACGGCATGAACCACATCCTCAACCGCAACCTCAAAGCGTGCGCCGCCAAGCTGCGCAGGTTGGTCGCGAGCAAGGCGACATGCGAGGAGATCCAGCGTGAAAAAGCGGGCATGCTCTCGGCGATCTACGGTTATCTGTGCGCGTGCTACGGCGAGCCGCCCGAGACGTTCACGTTCGAGTATGTCGATAAGGACAAAGCGTACCACGTCGAAAACGACCTCACGCCCAAGGGCTTCTATGAAAAGTATGTCGGCGACGCGCTGCAAAACGTCGTCAGCATCATCAACGCGCCGACCGAGGATAAGCCCTTCCACAAGGTCTATACGGTCGAGCTGCTCGGCAACGTCGCGGGCGGGCGCGCCGTGCGCCACCTGAATCTGGACATCACGGAGTTCAAGGCGGCGATTCTTTCGCAGCTTCAGGCGGGCAAGGTCGTGTGGTTCGGCAGCGACGTGGGCAAGTACGGCGAGCGCCAGTCGGGCGTGTGGGACGACCAGTCGTATAACGCCGAGCTTCTGACGGGGCTGGATTTGACGCTTTCCAAGGCGGACAGCCTCGATTACGGCTTCTCCGCCATGAACCACGCCATGGTGATTACCGGCGTGAACCTCGAGGGCGGCAAGCCCACGCGCTGGAAGATCGAGAATAGCTGGGGCGACAAGAACGGCGCGAAGGGGTATTACATCTGCTCCGACAGCTGGTTTGACCAGTACGTCTATCAGGCGGCAATCGAACGGGAATACCTTGGCAACCTCGCGCCGCTTGCCGACCAAGGAGCGATCGCGCTCAAGCCGTGGGATCCGATGGGTACGCTGGCGTAAACATATTCATATGCAAAGAGCGTCGCGTTGGCGGCGCTCTTTTCAATATAATTCTGGTGGTTCCATTTTTCGCAATTCGCGAACCGCGCTGCGCACGCACACGAACACCGGCAGCGCCAGCAGCATGCCCGCCAGCCCGAACGCCAGCCCGCCGCCCGACATCAGCAGCAGCACGTGCGCCGGGTGCAGGCCTGTCGCGTCCGCCATGAGGCGCGGCGCAAGCCACATGCCTTCGATTTGCTGCACGGCGACCAGCGCGAGCATCGACAGCGCGAGCGTGTCAAAGCCCATCGGCAGCGCGAACAGCGCGACCGGCAGCGCGCCCAGCAAGGGACCGACATACGGGATGAACTCCAGCACGCCCATCAATAGCCCGAGCGCGAGCCACGCCGGAACGCCCAATATCAGCAGCGACAGCGCCGTCAGCACGGCGATGCACAGGCTGATGAGCAGCTGCCCGCGCAGATAGCCCGCGATTTCGCGGCGCATGTCGTGCAGCGCCGAGAGCACGCGCCTGCGCTTTTTCAGCGGGATATACAAAGACAGCCGGAAGCAGAATGCCTCGCGGTCGCGCAGGAAATAATAGCCCAGCACGGGCGCGAGCACGGCGCTGGAAGCAACGTCGGCGATTCTGCCAAGCGCCGCGCCGAGCGCGGGCATGCGCCCCGCGAGCCATTCGCCGAGGCTGGGGAACAGCGCGCCGCGCACGCCAAGCTCCCGCAGGAACTCGCCCGTGCGCGAGCTTTCGATCAGCGCCTGCGCGCGCGCGAGCAGCGAGGGCGCGGATTGCAGTATCAACACGAACTGCGACACCGCGCGCGGCAAGATCAGCGCCACCGCGAGAAACAACAGCCCGAGCGTAGACAGCAGCGCGACCAGCGCCGACAGCGCGCGCGGCATGCGCCCGTCCAGCCGTTTGGACAAAGGCGTTGCGGCGGATGCCAGCGCCCACGCGAGCGCCGCCTGAAGAAGCAGCCGCGAAAGCGGCCGCCAGAGCAGGATAAGCGCGAGCGCGCCCGCCGCCATCAGCGACAGACGCGCCCGTCTGGACAGCCCCCGCGCGCCCGCGAGCGAGCGTCCGTCCACGCCTACAGCCCCATTTTGCGCAGGATCATCCGCCTGACGCGCTTTGCCGGCACGCACAGCTTCGCGCAGCGCATGCCCAGCGCGAACCCCACGCAGCTTGCCGTCATCCATTTTCCAAGGCTCATGTTCGCACCCCCTTTGATATTCGGCTTCTGTCTTTCAGTTTTGCTTGCAGGGCACGGTGACGTGCCCTGTATCGCCGGCGGCGCGCACCTCGAACGCTGTGGCGAACCAGCGCCCGGCGATCAGGTCGTCCACCGGTCCTGTCGATATCTCCAGCGCCGCGACGCGCAGCGTGTCCTCGCACACCAGCGCGTCCGTCACCACCCCAAGGCGCAAGCCGTCGGTGTCGGTCACGCGGAAGAGCTTGTACGAAGCGTCGCGCGGCATGCGGCACGGCGCGCCCGACGCCAGCAGCGATACCTTGCCCAGCATCGCAATCTTCTCCGCCGGAAGCCAGCGCGCGCCGCGCAGCCCCGACCGCACGACGACCCCGCGCAGGCTGCGGCCGTCGCGCGCGAGCACGCCGCGCAGCACGCTGCCCGCCGTCTTGCCGTCCACGACGACCGGCAGCCCGATCAGCTTCCTAAGCCCCGTCACGCGCATCACCCGAACATGAGCATGCGTGAAACCCGGGCTTCTCATGCTGGGAAATATCAACTTTCATGTTTTGCATGGTTGCGCTTTTGCCAAAAATAGGCTATAATACCGCTATATCCAAATTCTGAACGGAGGGTTTCCATATGAAGAAGGTTCTGGCTCTTGTCTGCGCGCTCGCCCTGCTGCTGGGCTGCGCGTCCGCTTTCGCCGAGGGCGAACTGGTGATTTGCTCGCCCAACTCCGACGGGCTTCTGTCCATCATCCCGATTTTCGAGGAAAAAACGGGCATCAAGGTGACCGTCGAATCGCTCGGTACGGGCGACTGCATGAAGCGCATCGCCGCCGAAGCGCTCGACCCGACGTTTGATCTGATGTACGGCGGCAGCCTCGCCAATTACGAGGCGAACAAGGACTTGTTCCAGGATTACGTTTCGCCCGAGGACGCGAACCTCATGAAGGAATACCAGAACGTTCGCGGCTTCTGCACCAACTACACCATTGACGGCAGCGTGCTGTTGGTCAACACCGAGCTGCTTGCGGAGCTGGGCGTCGAAGTCAAAGGCTATAAGGATCTGCTCAACCCCGCGCTCAAGGGCAAGATCGCGACCGCGAACCCGGCAAGCTCCTCCAGCGCCTTCTGCCAGCTGACGAACATGCTGCTTGCCATGGGCGGCTATGATTCCGAAGAAGCGTGGCAGTACGTCAAGGAGCTGTTCGTCAACATCGACGGCAAGATCACGTCCGGCTCCAGCGCGGTGTACAAGGGCGTCGTGGGCGGCGAGTACGTCGTTGGGCTGACCTACGAAGACCCGTGCGTCACGCTCGTCAAGGACGGCGCTGAAAACATCCAGATCGTCTACCCGGTCGAGGGCACGGTGTTCCTGCCCGCGCAGATCGGCATCATCAAGGACTGCAAAAACCTCGATAATGCCAAAGCGTTCGTGGATTTCATGCTCTCGGAAGAAGCGCAGAAATTCCTCGCAGAGAACACCACCAGCCGCCCGATTCGCCCGGTCGAGTATCAGAACGACACCATGGTGCCGCTGAACGATATCTTCCTGATTTTCGAGGATTCCGACTACGTCATCGCGCACACCGACGAGTTCAAGGAGAAGATTCAGGACATCATCACCGACATCTGATCATCAAACGAATAGATACAGATTGGGGCTGCGGGATGCGTGATCGCGCAGCCCCAATCCTATCATAGGGGGCGACTGTCATGAGCGTAGCGATTCACTTTGAGCATGTCTGCAAGAAATACGGCGAGGCGGTGATCATTCCCGATTTGTCGCTGTCGGTGCGCCCGGGCGAGTTTTTCACCTTGCTCGGTCCTTCCGGCTGCGGCAAGACGACGCTGCTGCGCATGGTCGCGGGCTTCAACACCATCGAGGGCGGCGAAATCTCCTTTGACGGCGAGGTCATCAACGCCATGCCGCCCAGCCGCCGCAACATTGGCATGGTGTTCCAGAACTACGCGGTGTTCCCGCACATGAGCGTGCGGCAGAACGTTGGCTTCGGGTTGGAGAACAGGCGTCTGTCCAAGCCCGACATCAAAAAGCGCGTGGACGAGATTCTGGAAACCGTGCGCATCACCGAGCTTGGGTCCCGCATGCCCGACAGGCTTTCGGGCGGGCAGCAGCAACGCGTGGCGCTGGCGCGCGCCATCGTCATCAATCCCGGCGTGCTGCTCATGGACGAGCCGCTGTCCAACCTCGACGCGAAGCTGCGCATCGAAATGCGCAACGCCATCAAGCTCATCCAGAAGGACGTTGGCATCACGACGATTTACGTCACGCACGATCAGGAAGAGGCGATGGCGGTGTCCGACCGCATCGCGGTCATGGACGGCGGCGTGATTCAGCATGTCGCCGCGCCGAAGATGATCTATCAGCGCCCCGCGAACCTGTTCGTCGCCAACTTCATCGGTCGTTCCAATACGATCGCCGCGCGCGTGCAAAAAGGCGCGCTGACGTTTGACAACGGCTATTCCGTCGCATATCCGGGGCTTGCGGACAGCGCATTCGAGGGTGCGGTCAAGGTCTCGGTGCGCCCGGAGGAGTTCGTGATGGTCGAGAACGGCGAGGGCATCGGCGCGACGGTGCTCTCCAGCGTGTTCCTCGGGCTGAACACCACGTATTTCGTCAAGCTGTTTAACGGCGACACCGCCGAAATCGTGGAAGAATCCTCCATTTCTTCCATCATCCCGGACGGCACGCGCGTCACGCTCGCGCTCAAGCTCGATAAAATCAATGTCTTCTCCGAGGACGGCGCGCGCAACCTCACGGCGGGGGTGCAAAACGATGCCCAATAAACGTATGCGCGGGCGCGACATGTGGATGGTCGTCACGCTGACCATGCTCGCGTTCTATCTGCTGTTTCTGCTTTATCCGCTGGTGACGCTGCTGTCCAAGAGCGTGCAGTTCAAGGGCGAGCTTTCCTTTGGCTATTTCGCCAAGTTCTTCTCCAAAAAGTACTACATGCGCGCGCTGGGCAATTCCTTCAAGGTGACGCTCGCGGTCACGGCGGCGACGGTGCTGCTTGCCACGCCGATGGCGTACATCATGGCGACCGTCCGTATCCGCGGCAGGAACGCGCTGCAGATCCTCGTGCTGATTTCCAGCATGTCCGCGCCGTTCATCGGCGCGTATTCGTGGATCATGCTGTTTGGCCGCAACGGCGCGGTGACGAACCTCGTTAAAAGCCTGACGGGCATCGTCATCCCCGACATCTACGGCTTCCCCGGCATCGTCATCGTCATGAGCCTGCAGTTGTACTCGCTGATATTCATGTTCGTGTCGGGCGCGTTCAAGAACATGGACAATTCGCTGATCGAAGCGTCCGAGAGCTTGGGCTGCACGGGCTTGCGCAAGATGTTCAAGGTCGTTCTGCCGCTTGTCAGCCCGACGCTGCTGGCGGGCGCGCTGATGGTCTTCATGCGCACGTTCGCCGATTACGGCACGCCAAGGCTCATCGGCGAGGGGTATAATACCTTGCCGGTGCTGGTGTACGACGAGTTCATGAGCGAGGTCGGCGGCGACGACGGCTTCGCGGCGGCGATTTCGATCATCGCCATCCTCATCACGACGGGCGTGTTCCTCGTGCAAAAGCTCATCGTCAACCGCAAGAGCTTTTCGATGTCGGCGCTGCACCCCATCGAGCCCAAGAAAATCAAGGGCGTGAAGAACGTGCTGGCGCACGCGTATTGCTACTTACTGGTGGGCGTGGCGATCATGCCGCAGTGTTACGTCATCTACACGTCCTTCCTCAAAACCTCGGGCAAGCTCTTTATCGGCGGGTATTCACTCGACAGCTACCGCGAGGCGTTCCGCACGGTCGGGCAGTCCATCCTCAACACCTACTGGCTGGCGCTGGTGTCCATCGCGGCGATCGTCATCATCGCGGTGCTGGTCGCCTACGTGGTCGTCAAGCGCCGGAACGCGCTCAATAGCTCGCTGGACGTGATCACCATGTTCCCCGAAACGGTCGCCGGCTCGATTCTCGGCATCGCGCTGCTCATGGCGTTCAATAAGCCGCCCGTGATGATCAGCGGCACGGCGCTCATCATGATACTGTCCTACACCGTCCGCCGCCTGCCGTACACCGTGCGCTCCTCGTCGGCGATTCTCCGGCAGATCAGCCCGTCGATCGAAGAAGCGGCGATATCGCTCGGCGCGTCGAACTTCAAGACCTTCTTCCGCGTCACTGTGCCGATGATGATGCCGGGCGTGATATCGGGCGCGATATTGTCGTTCATCATGATCATCACCGAGCTTTCGACCTCGATCATCCTCTATACCCCGCGCACCAAGACCATGACGCTGGAAATCTACTCGCAGATCATTCGCGGCAATGACGGCATCGCCGCCGCGATCTCGGCGCTGCTGACGTATTCGACGGTCATCGCGCTGGCGGTGTTCTTCAAGGTGTCGGGGAAGAAAGAGATTACGATGTAATCAAACGTGCGGCTGCGGCAAACAACATGCACAGCATCACGCCGAGCGCCGTCGGCAGCGCGGCGGCAAGCGCCGTCCATTTAAGGCTGCCCGTTTCCTTTTTGATGGTCATGAGCGTCGTTGAGCACGGCCAGTGCATCAGGGAAAAGAGCATCATGCACACGGCGGTGGTCAGCGTCCAGCCGTTGTCCACAAACAGCCGCTTCATCTCGGTCAGGCTGTCGAGCTCCAAAATGCTGCCCTGCGCCATGTATGCCATGATGATGATGGGCACGACGATTTCGTTGGCGGGAAAACCGAGGATGAAGGCAATCAGAATCACGCCGTCCAGCCCCATCAGCCTGCCGAGCGGGTCGAGGAATGCCGCGCAGTACGAGAGGATGCTCGCGCCGCCGACCGTGACGTTCGCCATCAGCCATATCAGCAAGCCCGCCGGCGCGGCGGCGACCACCGCGCGTCCGAGCACGAACAGCGTCCGGTCGAAGATAGAGCGCACGATGACCTTGCCGACCTGCGGCTTGCGGTAGGGCGGCAGCTCCAGCGTGAAGGAGGACGGCACACCCTTGAGCACGGTCGCCGACAGCAGCCGCGTCATGCCGAAGGTCGCGAGGATGCCAAGCAGGATGACTGCCGTGAGCAGCAGCGCCGACAGCGCCGATGCGCCGAAGCCGCCCGCCGCGCCCACAAAGAA
>CAZEIC010000089.1:0-6499 GCA_964512175.1 uncultured Oscillospiraceae bacterium
CTTGCGAATCAGTTCATCGTCGAAAAACATTTCGCCGCCGCCGTACTTCGGCGTTTGGATGCACACCAGATCCCAGTGGATGGCGCTCTGGTTGCCGTTGTTGCACTCGTCGTAGCACATGCCGGGCGTGAAGTGGAAAGACCCGGCGATCTTTTCATCAAAGAGCGTGTCCTTCATGGGGAACGTGATAAACGGGTTCACGCCGATAGCGAACTCGCCGACCGAGCGCGCGCCCTCGTCGGTGTCGAATATGGCGTTGATGACCGCCTCGCCGAGGCTGGAATCCGCCTTGACAATGCGCCCTTTCTCGAACGTCAACGTTACGCGCTCGTGCGTTTGCCCCTGATAGACGCTCGGCGTGTTGAAGGTGATCACGCCCTCGACCGAGTCCTTGACGGGCGCGGAGAACACCTCGCCGTCGGGGATGTTGAGCTCGCCCGCGCACTTGACGGCGGGCAAACCCTTGATGGAAAAACGCAAATTGGTGCCCACGCCCTTGATGTGCACCTTGTCCGCGCGCTCCATGCGCGCAACCAGCGCGTCCATCGCCTTGGACATCTTGCCGTAGTCCATGCAGCACACGTCAAAGTAGAAATCCTCGAACGCCTCGGTGCTCATGCCCGCCTGCTGCGCCATCGCGGGCGTGGGGTAGCGCAGCACGACCCATTTGGTGTGCGGCAAGCGAATGTTGGAATGCACGGGTTTGATGTAGTACTTGGCGTATAGCTGTTTGTGCTCGGCGGGCACGTCGGCGGATGCGTACTGGTTTTCGCCTGCGCTAACGCCGATAAACGCCTGACAGTCCTCCATGCGGAGCGCGTCGTACTTTGCCATCAGCTCCAGTTGTTCCTTTGTCGCGCCCATGAGCAGCGCGCGATCCACGCGCTCGTGGTACAGCTGCACCAGCGGGATACCGCCCGCCGCGTAGGCTTCCTCGATGAGCGCGCAGGTGAGGTCGGGCGTGACGCCCCTGTCCTGAATGAGCACGCGCTCGCCTTCTTGCAGGCGGCAGGAATAGCGAATCAGCTGCTTTGCCAGCTTCCGGATGCGTGGGTCTGTCATGGTTTCTTCCTCTTTTCTTTGTTGAAATATTTGGCGATGGGCTGCTCGAACAGGTAGGTGACAAGCGCCGCGATCAGCAGCGCGCCCGCGAAGCAGCAAAAAGTGTAGCGAATCTGCCAGGACACGTCGCCGTCCATGTTGGGGGCGAGGCTTTGGGATGGGGGAAAGCCCCATTGGCGCAGGCGCACGGCGAACACCTGATGCCAGATATAGAACTGGAAGGATACGGCGGACAGCACGCGCGTGACGGGATTGCCCAGCGTAAAGCGCACGCCGCTGGGCGCGAACGCCGCGCCGAGCATCGCCAGCGACAGCGCGCATGAAAGAATGTAGCGCCTGTTCATCTGCCCCAGCCGGATAGCGTCCATGCCGTTTTCCGACGCTTGCCCCTTGGCGAGCTGTATCAGCGCGAACACCGCAACCAGCAGCATGCCCGTAAACAGCGCGCGCGTCCAGCCGTCCTGCTTGACGCGCTTTTTGATGGCGACATACGCGCTCGCCGCCACGAAGCCGTTGGCGTATACGTCAAAGAACGCCGGAAGCTGGTTGATGAGCATCGTGGTGTCGGGCAGCGTGCTCACATACGCGCGGTACGCAAACGCCACCGCCGCCATGCCGACATATGTCAGCACCGGCTTTCTCAAAAACGCGCGCGCGAGGAAGGGAAACAGCAGGTAAAACTGCACCTCGACGCCCAGCGTCCACAATGCGCCGTTGAGCGGCGTTCCGGTGTAGCTGAACGGAAACAGCGTATGCGTGAACGTAACATGCGCCAGCACGTCCTTCGCGCCCGCCTCGAAGGAGGCGTACCGCGCCTGCGGAATCGCCACGAACAAAAGCATGACGAGGATGCTCAAATAGTACGACGGCACGATGCGCAGCGCGCGGCGCTTGTAGAACGGCAGGATGCGCGGCAGCTTCTTTCGTTCCTCGCGCGCCTGCGCGTAGGGCAAGTACAAAAGAAAGCCCGACAGCAGCAGCAGCCCGTCCACCCACAGGTAGCCCGAACGCACCATCGCGTCTAGGCTGATGGTGCGCCAAGGAAGCGTTATGCGCGGCGTGAGCCAGCTTTGCTGCCAGATGTGATACCAGCCAATCAGCAGCACGAGCAGCGTGCGCACGCCGTCCAGCGCGGGGATGCGCCCCTGCTGCTCGTCGGTCTGTCGAAGATACCATTGCTTGAGCCTGTTCATCGGTCACTCGACGCGCTTGAGCTTGTAGAGCACTTTGGTGCGCGTGTTGCGCAGCGTCATGCTGTTTTTGTAGCTGGAGACGATTTCGTAGCTTTGCCGGAGCTCGTCCGGGTCGTCGCCCGTTTCAAGCGAGTAGTTGCGCGCGAAAAAGTAAGCGTCGCGCCCGTCGATGGTGCAGGTGCCATCGTCGCGGAACTCGAAGACCACGCCCTTGGCGCTCTCCCATTTGCCGACCATGCGGTAGCACACGCGGTCGAGCTTTTCAGTCGTTACATCTTTATAGTCCAGAATGCGGTTGTAGTATGCCAGCGCCTCGAACGGCTTTTTTTGATCGTAGAGCGCGTTGGCAAGCAGGTAATTCGCCTCGCGGTAGATCTGCGGGATCGTGGCGTACTTGCCGGGCACATTGTCGCGCGACACGTTCTCCAGCGCTTCGACCGCGGTTTTGTAGTCCATTGCCTGCATGGCTTCGGTCGCCGCCTGGTACGCGGTCGCGTAGTATTCGTCGTAGCAATTCTCGCTCTGCATAGCCGCGTCGGAATAGTCCGCTACGGAGGCGAACTGGCTCGCGGCGAGCGCGTAATTGCCCGCGTCGCGGTTGGCTTCGGCGAGCTTGTAGGTCAATTGCTGGTAGAGCGTCGTCGCGTCGCGATAGCCCTGTATCTGCGCAAGCAGCGCCGCCGCCGTCTCCGTCTGCTCGCCCTCGAGCGCCGCGAGCGCCAGCATGTACTGGCAGTTTTGATACTGCGCGCTCGCGTCCTCATAATCGCCCGCCTGCAGGAAGAAGCTCGCGGCTTCTTCATATGCGCCCGCGCTCTGCCGCGCCGCGCCCAGCGCGTAGTAGGACTGCCGCGCGTAATTGTCGCTGCTCAAAAAGCCGTTCAGCGCGATGAACATGTCCGCCGCTTTTTCGTATTCGCCGCCGTTGTAGAGCGTGATGGCGTAGCCGTAGCGCGCGTTTTGCAGCTCTTCCGCGCTGTCGCGGTACTCGCCCAGCGCTTCAAAGACCGTGATGGCGCTTTGATAATCGCGTTGGTTCATCCAGTCGATGCCCGTTTGGTATTGGATTTGCAGCACGCGGTCGTCCGCGTCGAGATACCCCGGGATCTGCTGGAGCAGCGCGAGCGCGCCCTGCGTGTTGCCCGCATCCATCATTTCCACCGCAGGACGGTACAAGCACTCTAACCACGCCGCTTTCGCCGGCTCGTATTCCACGGCGGGCGCGAGCAGCTCCGCCGCCAGTGCGTATTCGCCCAGCGTCATCTGCGCGAGGCCCAGCTGATAGGAACACTCCAGCGAAAGCTGTTTCGCGTCCTGATAGCTGAGTATCTGGTCGAACATCGCCTTCGCCTGCGCATACTCGCCCGCCTGCATCAGCGTGACCGCCGGGGCATACAGGCACGCCGTCGCCCTGCGCCACGCATCGCGGTAATCGCCCGCGAGCAGGAAGTATTCCGCCGCCGTTTCGTAATTCTCCAGCGCGTAGTACCCGTCCGCCGCGCCGTAATAGGCTTCCGACAGCAGCACGTCCGCGCCGGGATAGTCGGGAAGCTGGACGAAGTATTCCGCCGCCTGCAGGTATTCGCCCTCCGCAAGGCAGGTCATGCCCGGGCGGTAGAGGCATTCGTCGGCGAGCGCGGCGGCGTCGCTGTACGCGCCGAGTGCCAGCAGCTTTTCGCGTGCCGAGGCATAGGCAAGCTCGTCCATCAGGCTGACTGCCCAGAGATAATCGGCGTATTTGGCGAGGTCGTTTGCGTCCTTATATCCGGCGATTTCGCCGTAGACCGTGATGGCTTCCTCGAAGCTCGCGTTGGACAGCAGCCTTTGCGCGCGCTGATAGCGCGATTCGCGCGCGAGCGCCTCGGCATCCTTGTAATCCGTAAGCGCGAGCTCGTCAAACATCGTCTGCGCGACGCGCAGCGACGTGATCGTCCCGGTATCGAGCGCTTCCTGCGCCTGCCGATAGTCGCACTCCAGCACGAGCGTTTGGCAGTCACGATAATCCGAAAGGTCAACGTACAGCGCGCGCGCCTGCGCGAAGCGCCCGTCCTGCAGGTGGTTGCCCGCCGTGTAATACTTATAGTAGGGGATGCCGTGGTGATACACGCCATAGGTCAGCCCGGTCAATGTTACGAGGCTGACGGTGGTAATCAGGATACGCCGACGGCGCTTGCGCCTGCGCGCGTAACGCTCCTCCTGCGCCTGCGCGATGCGCCCCGCCTCGACGCGCGCGCGGTGCGCTTTTTCTTCTAGTTCCGTTTCCCTCGCGAGGATGATCTTTTCGATGGCGGCTTCGTTATACTGCGTGAATACGTCGTGCTTGTCGCGCTTGCAGCGGCGGCAGATATCTTCGCTCGCGGCGTTGGGCCGCCCGCAGACGCACAGCCAGACCGCGCCTTGGTCGGACGGATACCCGACAGCGTCCGCGCCCGCGACGAAGCGAAGCACCTCCAGCCTGCGCCCGGGCGATAACGCGTTGGGCGTGAACTCCTGCGTTTGCGATACGCCGCGCCGCCACACCGTGCCGTCCTCAAACCAGACCTTTTCGATGATGAACTCCATGTCCGCCGCCTGCGCGCCGTCCTCCAGCGCCACCGCCATCTCAAACACGCATTTGGCAGCGCCGTCCAGCCCCTGCACGCGCTCGACATGGCGCGATAGCTGCTCGCCGCCATCGTTAAAGCAGGAGAACATCGCCTGTATGCTTGTGACGGGTTTCTCGGTCAGGTTGTAGAGCTTGAGCGTGCAAACGGGGTACGCGGCGGTCGGCATCTGAAAGTGCCACAGCTCCACGGGGCAAGTCAGGTCGATGCGCATATCGCAAACCTCCAAGCAAGTTGCGGGGATTCTCGGCATGGAAAAATCGCGGTCAGCGATTTTCACAAATTATCGGGGGTGTTGGGGGTGTCCCCCAACGCTCATCCGCAGGGGTGGCTTTGCCGCCCCGAGGAGCAAGCGTCAGGTTGTTTCCTATATCAATTTCTGCCCGTAAAACTAGGCGGCTCTGCCGCCAGTTTTACAAGAAATTGATGCAACCCATCGCGGGCGTATTCAATGAATACGCCCGCGATGGCATTACCAGTGGTATATCGTCGCGCTGACCATGCGCCCTTCGAGGAAGGAGAGCATGAGCGTCACGCCGCCCTCGTCCAGCGCGAGCGCGTAGCGCAGGGTCGGCGCGCCGGGCGCGTATTCATACTGCCCGTAGGGCGCGTTCACGCCGTCGCCGTACAGCGTCACGATATCGCCTTCGAGCGATTCCGCCTCCATCGGGAAGCGCGAAAGCACGTCGTCCAGCGTATCGCCGCAGCGCAGCCCGCGCACGCATTCGTACATATCGCCGTCGAGCGTGAGCATGTCGGCGCGCTGGAAATTCTCGCGGTCGTCATACAGGAAGGTGATGGACACGTCGTTCCAAGACATCACGCGCAGCGTTTCGCCCGTGGAGTCGGAAAGCCAATCGTCGCCCTGCGCCTTGCCGAGCGCCGCTTGCGCGTCCTCGGGCGTAACGTCGAGGAAATCCAGCCCCGCGAAGGTCAGGTCTTCGCGCTCAAAGGGCGTCGGCGCGCTGTTGTCATAGGCGAAATACGCGCGCTGCTCTTGCAGCGCGGACAGCGCGGTCAGCTCGCTTTGCGCCGCGTCCTTGTCGATCTCCACGCCCGCAATCGCGCGAATCGCCATGATAACGCCCGATTCGACCGTGTACACCAGCGCGGAGCGCGCGATTTTGCCGTTTTCCAGCGGCGTGAAGGCGCAGTGCTCGATAACGTCCACGCGCTGTCCGTCGCGCTTGAGGAAACCCGCCACAGCGCCCGTCTTCAAGTCGCCGTCCATGTACAGCACCGCCTCGTCGCGCGTTCCCGCGAGCGAGGGGTTGTCGTTGGCATAGGCGGCGAGCAGCACGTCCAGCGAATTGGTCGGGATCAGCGCGCGCGGGCAGCGCAGGTGCTCGTAGCTCTCTGGCTCGGCGATCAGCACAATGCCCGTGACCTTCTCGCGAAGCGGCGCGTCCTTGCCGGAGAAGACGTAGGTCACGCCGTTTTGCGTCGCCTCGAAGAAGCCTTCCTCGTTCTCCGCGAGCGTGGCGGTCGTTTCGTCCAGCGCGCTCACCGCCGCTTCAAACCAAGCGTCGAACTCGCGCGCGTCAAAGGGCGCGGGCGCGGTCGATTCCGATAGCGCGGGGGAGCAGGCAAGTGTGAGAAGCAGGAGCGCGAGCAGCAGTTTCTTCATTTTGATACCATTCC
>CAZEIC010000089.1:6509-11265 GCA_964512175.1 uncultured Oscillospiraceae bacterium
ATTCCTTCCCTGAAGCCGAGCTTCAAAGCGTGATGGGGGCAGGCGCGCACGCAGTCGCCGCAGCGGACGCATTCGCGCGAATTGAGGCGCTGCGGCATCTGGATCGCCATGCCGCATGCCCGCTCGCATGCGCCGCAGTGGACGCACGCGGTTTCGTCAAGGCGCAGCCTGTAGAGCGATACGGGGTTGAGCAGCCCGTAGATTGCGCCGAGCGGACACAGATACTTGCAAAAGGGGCGGTAGATGATGAGCGACAGCAGCACGACGGCGGCAAGCAGCGACACCTTCCACCAAAAGAGCGAGCCGACCTGCTCGTGCAGCCCGGATTGCGCGGCGGGGAGCAACAGCAGCAGCCCGCCTTGCGGCTGCGGCGCGCCCGCCTCCAGCGCGTCGTGCAAAACCAGCGGTATGCCCGCCTCCAGCGTGCCCGCCGGGCACACCAGCTTGCAAAAATACGGTGGCGCGTTGCCCGTTTCGTCGGGCAGCGCCATCGGCAGCGCGAGCACCAGCACGATGAGCGCCGCATACTTGAGCGAGCGCAGGGGCTTGTCCAGCTTGAAATCCCGCAGCTTCTTGGGGAACGGGATCTTATGCAGAAGCTCCTGCACCAGCCCGAACGGGCACAGGAAGCCGCACACGAACCTGCCCATCAGCGCACCGAACACAAGCAAAAGCCCCGTCACATAACAGGACACCGTGAACGCGCGCGAGCCAATCACCGCCTGCAGAGCGCCGATGGGGCACGCCATGAGAGCGCCCGGGCACGACGAACAGTTCAGCCCCGGGACGCAAACCTGCTTGAGATTCCCTTGGTAGATTTTGCCCGTGATAAAGCCCGTGACGAAGCTGTTTTGCAGTGCCGCCGCGAGCAGTTGGACGACGCGCCTTGCCTTACCCAATGCCCATACACTCCAGACAGATGTAGATGGTCTTGCGCAGAACGACCGCGGGCTCGCCGAGCGCCGCGCCCAATGTGATGAGCGCGACGCCCGCGAGCGCGAGCGTGATGCCGACGAGCGTCCGATGCTTGCTCATTGCGGCAGCAGCGAGTCGATGATGGCGCGCCAGTCGTCATACTGGAGCACGCCCGTGACCGTATACAGCAGCTTGCCGTCCTTGTCGGTAAACCACACGGTCGGCATTGCCTGTACGCCCGCGTCGCGCAGCGTGGTCAGCAGCTTCTGCGAGGGCACGACGCTCTGAAAGCGCGCGCTTTTCATGATCTGCTGCGCCGCCGAGATCGCGTTTTCATCGCGCCCCTGCTCGGTCGCCGCGTCCATCGTGACCGCCGCAACGCCCATTTTGCCCTTGTATTCCTTGGCAAGCGCGTTGATGTCCTTGACTTCGCCGGCGCAGTTGCCGCACCATGTCGCCCACATGAAGATCATGTTGACGGGCTGCTGGATGGCGGACGTGCTGAACGCCTCGCCGAATACGTCCGTCTCGCCCGATGGGATCACGCCCGCGAAGGCATGCCCTGTCAGCAGCAGACAGACGGCGGCCAGCAGCGCCAGCGCGCGTTTTGTCATACCGTTTCTCCCTCGCTTTCAATGGCCGTAAGCACTTGGTCGATCAGCGCGCGCCAGCCGTCCGCGTCGCGCGCGCCCGTGATCATATACCGCAGATAACCGTTCGCATCCACGAACCACGTCGTGGGGAACGCGGAAACGCCTGCCTGCTGCGTCATGGCGATCAGCAGGTTGTCGGGCACGAGCGAACGATACTGAACGCCGTGCTTTTCCCAGAGCGCCCGCGCGCTCTCCAGCGCCTTTTCGTCGGTCGTCAAATCGTTCTTGACAGCGTCCATCTGCACGCCGACGACGTTCATGCGCCCCGCGTATTCCTCGGCGATTTCGTTGAGGTAGGGGATCTCCATCACGCACGGACCGCACCAGCTCGCCCATATGTTGAGCAGCGTGATTGTTCCGTCGAACGCCGATGCGTCGAACGCTTCGCCGTACAGGTCGTTTGCTTCGATCAGCGTGAAAATGTTGGTCGGGTTCTCTTCTTCCTCGCCGATTCCGGCGACGGGAAGCAGCAGCGCGGCGGCAAGCAGCAGGCACAGCGTCAGTTTTCCGAGTTTCATTGGGTACCTCCTTTGGTGTTGGCGGTTCGGTCACAGCATCTGGATGCCCTCGCGCGTGACCTGCGCGTAGAGCAGCTTTGCGGGCGGAACTTGCGCGTCGCCGACCGTGATGCTCGCGAGCACGCGCTGTGCGGCTTCCCGCATGCGCGTTTCGTCGTTTGCGAGCACGTCGCACAGCGGATCTCCCGCCTGCACGCTGTCGCCGATGCGCGCGCGCATGACCAGCCCCACGGCGTGATCGAGCGCCTCGCCCTTGGTCGCGCGTCCGGCGCCCAATCCCTGCGCCGCGTAGCCGATGACCTGCGCGTCCATGTCCTGTATATACCCGCCTTTTACCGCCTGAACCGTCTGCCGCAGCCGTGCCGTGGGCAGCAGCGATACGTCGTCGCACACGCGGGCGTCGCCGCCCTGCGCCGCGATCATATCGCGCATTTTCCGTAGCCCCGCGCCGCTTTCCAGCGCCTTTGTGAGCAACCCCTCCGCTTCCTTTGTGTTCTTTGCCACGCCCGCCGCCGTCAGCATCTGCGCGCCCAGCGCCAGAGAAACCGCGAGCAGCGGTCCCTTCGCGCGCCCGGCGAGGATGTCGATGGCTTCCTTGACCTCCAATGCGTTGCCGATGTGCGTGCCCAGCGGCTCGCGCATGCCCGTGACCAGCGCCACGATTTGCCTGCCCGCGTGCTCGCCGATCTTTACCATCATCTCGGCGAGCGCGATGCTCTCTTCCAAAGTCTCCATGATCGCGCCCGAGCCGGTCTTTACGTCCAGCACGATGGCGCGCGCGCCCGCCGCCAACTTCTTGGAGAGGATGCTCGACGCGATCAGCGGGATAGCGTCCACCGTCGCCGTGTCGTTGCGCAGCTCGTAGAGCGTCTTGTCCGCCGGGGCGAGCTCACGGCTCTGCCCGATGACGCACGCGCCGACCTCGCGCACCACGCGTAGGAACTCCGCTTCGGAAAGCTCGGTGCGCATGCCGGGGATGGACTCGAGCTTGTCGATCGTGCCGCCCGTGTGCCCCAGCCCGCGCCCTGACATCTTGGCGACCTTGCCGCCGCACGCCGCGACCAGCGGCGCGAGCACCAGCGTCGTCGTGTCGCCGACGCCGCCCGTCGAGTGCTTATCGACCGGAACGCCGTCCACGTCGAGCGTCAGCATATCGCCGGATTGCGCCATAGCGAGCGTTAAATCGGAAGTTTCGCGCGCGGTCATGCCCCTCAGGCGTATCGCCATGAGCAGCGCCGTGAGCTGGTAATCGGGGATCGAGCCGTCCGCCGCGCCCCGCGCGAACTGCGTGATCTGCTCCCCCGTCAGCTCCCCGCCCAGCTTCTTGGCGGTAATGATCTCCCTGAAATCCATGCGCGCGCCCTCGTTCCTGTGAAAATCGTTTCCATTATAGCATACAAACGTCTATCCGTAAAGAAAACTTGCGCGTTCATGAAATTTTCACAGAAATTCGCTTTGAAATACTTGTTGACAAACCTTCGCTCAAATCGTATAATAGCAGGCGGTCACGATTGGAGTGATGGGCTATGCTTTTGGATGTTTCGCGGGCGCTGCGCGCGCCGATGGAGGAATTCCCGTTCCTGCATCGCGAGGAGCTTGCGCCGCAGGACATTTGCGGCGAGGTCGTCACGTTCGACGTTGTGACGATGGCGGGCAAGCTCGCGATGGCGGGGGACAGGCTCGTGCTGCGCGGCAAACTATCGACGGTCGCGCACGCGCAGTGCGCCAATTGCCTCGCGCCGGTGGCGCTGCCCATGTCCGTGCCGTTTGAGGAATCTTTTCTCCGGCAGGAGAAGAACGTTCCCGGCGGCGAGGAAACGGACGATCCCGATCGCCTCGCCTTTGAGGGCTCGAATGTCGAGCTTTCTCATCTGGCGCTGACGCTGGTCTTGCTCGAGTTGCCGATGCGCTTTCTGTGCGCGGGCGGCTGCGAGAACGGACTGGATCGTATCACCCAAGACGCATCTGCCATCGAGAAGGAGCCGTCCCAAACGCGCCCTTTTTCGGCGCTGCGGCAACTGCTTGAAAAGGCTGAAAATCAGGAGGAATGAAACATGGCACTTCCCAAAGGTAAAATCTCCAAGGCGCGCAAGCACAGCCGCCGCGCCAATTGGAAGCTCCAGCTCCCGGCGATCACCGAATGCCCCCAGTGCCATAAGATGAAGCTGGCGCACCGCGTGTGCAAGCATTGCGGCATGTACGACGGCGTGCAGGTCGTCAAGGTCGACGAGGACAAGAAAAAGGCGTAATCCCGCCTTTCCCTTGGCATACGCCCCTGAGAAAAAGAGGAGTACGCGCGTGCCCCCGCCAGAGAGAACGGTTCGTCGGCTGCAAGACCGTTTCGGTGGAATCGCGCGGAAGGTCGCTTTGGAGGGGGAACGGGCGAACCAGCAGTAACCCGTCCGGGCGCGCCCGATATAGCGCAGGCAAGGCGGCGTTTTTCGCCGCGAAGCAAGGTGGTACCACGGAGCTGTCCGTCCCTGCAAGGGATGGGCGGCTTTTTCTTTTCAGGATGAAGGAGGACGGCGGAATGAGCGAGCAGTTTACCATGGCAAAAACCTACGATCCGCAGGCGATTGAGAAGGAAACCTATCAGCGCTGGGAGGAATCCGGCGCGTTCAAGCCCCAGAAAGTCCCCGGCAGGAAGCCGTTCACCATCGTCATGCCGCC
>CAZEIC010000090.1:0-11259 GCA_964512175.1 uncultured Oscillospiraceae bacterium
CGACATGAACGGGCGCGTTACGCGCGCGCTGTATAAGCCGCAGACGGAGTTCATTGCCGAAAACGCTGCCTTCCGCCCGCTCAAGGTGCTGCGCGACGCTTCCGGGTTTACCTACGTGTTGGCGGAGGGCGTGTATCAGGGGCTGCTCTGCTACGATCAAACGGGCGCGTTCACGGGTTTCTTCGGCAGCAACAAGGTCACGGTCAATCTGTCGGTCGTCGTGGGTCAGCTTTGGAAAAAGCTTCTGTCGCAAGAGCAGGCGCAGAGCATGGAACGCTTTGTGCCGGTGGAAATCACCAACATGTATTTGGACAGCGACGATTTCATTTTCACCGTCACCGGCGGCAGCATCGACAGCTCGCAGCGCGCGGTCGGCAAAATTCAGAGGCTGAACCCGTTGGGCTTGAATGTCCTGCGCTATAACGAGCGCGACGCGCAGGCGTCCGGCGGCGCGATTTATCAAAAGAACATCTACGGCGACGTGGAATACTCCTATACGCGCGGTAAGATGGTCGATTCGGTGTTTGTGGATGTCCACGCGGACGACGGCGGCGTGTTTTCCGGGCTTGACCGCGAGCGCGGGCGCGTGTTCCAGTACGATATGGAGAGCAATTTGCTGTTCGTATTCGGCGGCATCGGCACGCAGAAAGGCGCGTTCACCGTGCCGTCGGCGCTGGAGAAGTTCGGCGATGAGTATCTCGTGCTGGACGAGAGCAAAAACCGCATCACCCGCTTTGCGCCGACCGAGTACGCGCGAAACGTGCTGGCGGCGACCGCGCTGTATAACCAAGGCTTGTATGAGCAGGCGGCGCCGCTATGGGAGCGCGTGCTCAGCGTGAACGCGGGCTGCGCGATGGCGTACAAAAGCATCGGCAAGTATTACCTTGAAATCAAGGACTACGACCGGGCGCTGGAATATCTGCGGCTGGGGCAGGACCGCGACGCTTATTCCATGGCGTACCGCCTGTGGCGCAAGCAATACCTGCAGGATAACTTCCTGTGGCTGCTGGCGGTCACGGCGGCGGCGGTGCTGCTGCTTCGCGTCGCGCTTCGGTGGACGCTGAACAAACTGGGTTTCACGCGCAAACGCACGCGGGTTGTGTTCCACTGATCAATTCCGTCAAGAAGGAGGGGCACGGCATGAAGCTGAAGAGGATCGCGCGTCTGACCGGGCAGGCGATGCGCGAGTACGACTGGACTTCCCTGCGGCCTTCGCGCCGGGACTGGGCGCTGGCGGTGTACCCCTTTCGCGCCATGCTGCACCCCGTGACGACCTTTCAGGAAATCAAGTACGAAAAAAAAGGCTCGTTTGCGCTGGGACTGCTCATTTTCCTTCTTTTATTCATCAGCCGTATATTCGGATACCTGGAGACGGGGTTTGTTTTCAATTACAACCGTCCGGAGCGATTGAACCTATGGGTGCAGTTCATGAGCAGCGCCATGCCCGCGCTTTTGTGGACGATCGCCAACTGGTCGATCTGCACGCTCATGGAGGGCGAGGGCAGGTTTGGCGAAATCTGGGTGTGCACGGCGTACAGTTTTTTCCCCGTGGCGCTGGCGGGCATTCTCGGCGCCGTGGCGAGCAACGTGCTGATTGTGGACGAAGGCGTGTTCATGACGGTGCTGGAGGGCGGCGCGCTGCTCTTGACGGCGCTGATGCTGTTTGTTTCTTCCATGATCGTACACCAGTACAGCTTTAAAAGAACGGTGCTTTCCATGCTGCTGACGGTGTGCGGCATTGCCGCGATGATCTTTCTGATGATTCTGATGCTGAGCATGTTTCAGCAGTTGGGAACGTTTTTATCCACCGTGTTCAAAGAACTCTTTCAGCGCGCGAGGGGAGGGTGAGCATGAAAAAGACCGTATGGACGCTTGCGCTGCTCATGCTGCTTTTGCCGTGCGCGGCGCTCGCGCAGCCGCTTGAAAACACCGGCGGGTACGCGCTGATGGCGCAAAACGAGCGCTTTTCGCTCTACCTTGATTACGAGCGCGGGGAGACGCTGCAATTCTACGTGCAGGACGCGCAAAGCGACGTGCTGTACCGCTCCTCGCCCGAGAATTGGGCAAGCTCCTCCGACCGCAAAAAACGTTTGCAAACCGGATCGCAGCTGGTCGTTACCAGCATCGACAAGATCAACAAAGCGACCTATACCGCCAACTCGCAGGCATCCTCGGTGGCGGAGGGCGGCGCGACGGTCACGCCGCTTCCCGACGGCTTCCGCGTGACGTACGCGTTCCCGCGCGCCAAGGATTTATATACCATCCCCGTGGAGTACCGTCTGGAAGAGGATGGTCTGCGCGTGGATGTCAAAATGCGCGAGATTGTCGAAGAAGGCGACGTGTACGTGCAGTCGGTCGCCGTGCTGCCCAACTTTTTCGCGGCGGACGCGGGACAATCCGGCTATCTGCTCGTGCCCGACGGCTGCGGCGCGCTGATTGATTTTTCGGGCTACCGCAAGGGCATGACGGGCTACCGCCAGACGCTGTACGGGCGCGACCCGTCGTTGACGGTTGTACAGCAAGGCGCGCGGACCATGCGCGCGGGGATGCCTGTTCTGGGAATTCAAAACGGAAACGCGGGCGTGCTGATGATTGCCGAGCAGGGTTCGGCGCTCGCCGCGGCGTGCGCGTATCCCGCCGGCAGCGACACCGTGTACAGCGCCGCGTATTTTGAGTTCACCTGCCGCGCGGTGGATAAAATGATGCTGGCGGACAAAACGTGGTACGCCACGGACGTGCAGATGATTTATGCCAGACCTAACGCCTGCGAAAACGCTTCCGTCCTTTACCGCTTTTGCGCGGACGAGGAGAGCGGGTATGTCGGCATGGCGGGGCTGTACCGCGAATACCTGACGGCGCACGGGCTTGAAAAGCGCGCTTCGGACGCGCCGCTGATGAACGCGGACGTCTACTGCGGCGTGAAGAAAGAGCGCTCGGTGCTGGGCGTGCCGGTGACCGATCTCGTGGCGATGACTGCGTTTGCCGACGCGTCCCGGATGCTTTCCGAGCTGTCATCCGCCGGCGTTTCAGGGCTGCGGGCGACGCTGTTGGGCTGGAATAAAGGCGGGTTGCAAGACGTCGTTCAGTCGTTTTTCAGCCCCGACGACCGCTTGGGCGGCGCGCGCGGGCTGGACGCGCTGATGACGGGCGCGCGGCAAATCGGCGTGCCCGTGCGGTGCGACGTTGACCTGCTCCGCTTTTATCAAACCGACATCAGCCACAACGCTTTGTTCGGCGCGGCGCGCGCGGTGACGGGCGAAGCGGCGGCGCAGTATGTCTATTATGTCAGCACCTATCAAAAGAATGAGACGATCAAGCCTTGGTATCTGCTTTCTCCCGCGCAGATCGAGGACACCGCCTCGTCCTTCGCGCGCGCCTATCCCTACGGCGCGCTGTCCGCGTCGAGCATGGGCGAACTTTTGTACAGTGATTTTACCTACGACGGGTATGTGTCGCGTCAGACGGCGCTTGCCATTATTCAAAGCGCGCTGGACACCCTGCGAAACGATGTTGATTCGCTCGCCGTTTCCTACGGCAACGCGTACAGCCTCGCGTATGCCGACGCGGTGATGAACTTTCCCCTGTGCGACAGCGGCTTTGACATTCTGATCACGACCGTTCCGTTCGCGTCGCTTGTGCTGCACGGCAGCGCGGATTTGTTCTCCGAGCCTGTCAACCTGTCGCAGGACAGGCGGATACTCCTGCTGCAATTGCTGGAAGCGGGCGTGAACCCGTGCTTTGCGCTGACAAACGAGCCTTCCTCCATGCTTGTCGACACGCGGTACGAGCATCTGCTCAGCACGCAGTACGCCATACAAAAAGACGATGTGCTGGTATTGTGGGATGAATGGTCGCGCGCCATGGACGGGCTGAACGGCTTGACCATCACGGATCATGCCGTTATCGGCGACCTTCGGGTGACCACATACGAGGACGGCACGCGCGTTTATGTCAATTACGGCGCTTCCGCGCGCGAAGAGGACGGCGTGAGCGTCGAGGCGCGCGGATACGCCGTCGTGAAAGGAGGACGATAGCATGTTAAGGCGCGGACGGATCAGCGCCATGGCAAGGCGCAGGGCGAACACGGGTCGGCTGTTCGTATTGCCCTTCACCGTCGGCTTCGCGCTCTTGTTTCTGTATCCGGCGCTGGAGTCGCTCTATTATTCTTTCAGCAACGTCTCCTTTCAGGGCGGCGAGTTCAACGTGACATGGCTCGGGCTGTACCATTATGTGTTCGCTTTCACGCGCGATTCGCAGTTTCCCGTTCTGCTGGCGGACGCGTTCAAGAACATGGCGCTTCAGGTGCCGATCATCCTGCTGTTCTCGCTGTTCATCGCCATGGTGCTCAACCAGAAGTTCCGGGGCAGGCTGCTGGCGCGCGCCGTCTTCTTTCTGCCCGTGATCGTCACCTCGGGCGTGATTATCTCCATCCTCAACGAGGACATCTTCAACCAGACCATTCAAATGGGCAATCGCCAGTCCACCGCCATTTTTCAGGCGACGGGATTGGAACAGATGATGCTGTCGCTCAAAGTGCCGCAAAGCGTCATCACTACATTGACCGAAATGGTCAGCACGATTTTCGACATGCTGTGGCGCTCCGGCGTGCAGATTCTCATCTTCCTGGCGGCGATGCAGGGCGTGCCCTCGCAGTTGTACGAGGCGGCGCGCATCGAGGGCGCGACGGCGTGGGAAAGTTACTGGAAAATCACCTTTCCCATCATTTCTCCGCTCATTTTCACCTGCCTTGTGTACACCATCATCGATACCTTTACCGATTACAGCAACGCGCTGATGCTGAACATTCAGCAGATGGCGTTCACGCAGATGCGCTACGCGTACGCCTGCGCGATGGCATGGGTGTTCTTTATTCTGGTAGGCGTTGTGATACTTGTCGTCAATCGCGTCATCGGACGCATGGTGTATTACGGCAATGAGTGAAAGGAGGGCGGCGCAATGCGATCGATGATACTATCCGAGCTGGGCAGGCGGCTGTGGTCGCTTTTGCGGTTCTTTGTGCTGCTGGGACTGGGCTTTGTCATTCTGTACCCTCTTTTGTTCATGCTGTCCACCGCGTTCAAGCCCGCCGCGCAGGCGACCGACCCAAGCATCGTGTGGGTGCCTAAAGCGGTCACTTTGGACAACTTCTCCCTCGCGCTGCGCGGCATGAACTATTGGCAGGCGCTGCAAAACTCTTTATCGATCAGCGGCGTAAGCTCGCTTTTGCAGGTGTCGTGCTGCGCGCTTGTGGGCTACGGTTTCGCGCGCTTTGCGTTTCGGGAGCGCGGGCTGCTGTTCGCCTGCGTGCTTTTGACCATTATCGTGCCGCCGCAGATACTCGCCGTGCCCACGTTTCGGATGTATCACGACTTTTCCATCCCCCTGATCGGCCAATGGCTGGAGCGCGTGACGGGCGCGAGCCTGTCGGTCAACCTGATTAATCATCCCCTGGCGTTGTACATCCCGGCGGCGCTGGGCGTGGGCATCCGGTCGGGCGTGTATATCTTTGTGTTTCGCCAGTTCTTCCGCGGCATACCGCGCGAGTTGGAGGAAGCCGCCACCGTGGACGGCTGCGGCGCGATGCGCACCTTCGTGCGTATCATGGCGCCCAACGCGGGCGGCGCGTTTCTGACGGTATTTTTGTTCTCCTTTGTGTGGTACTGGAACGACTACTTCAACGCGTCGATGCTCCTGACCACGCGCCGCACCCTGCCTATGGCGCTGACCATGCTGCGCCAGAACCTTGAAACGCTGGGCGTGAACACGCTGGACCCCTTCACTCTGTCGGCGCGGCTGCAGGCGGGCGCGCTGCTGACCGTGCTGCCCATGCTGCTGATGTTCGGCTTTCTGCAAAAATACTTCACTGAAAGCATCGAGCGCACGGGCATCGTGGGTTGAGCGTCCAATGACGGAAACTTGCTTGCGGTAAGGCAAGTTAAATAAACATGGGGAGGAACCGACAATGAAGAAAACCAAGCTGTGGTCCATCCTGCTGTGCGTGATGCTGCTCATGCCGCTCATGAGCAGCGCGCAGGCGGAAACCGTGCCTGAAAACGGCGTGGTGCGCATCTATTTCTGGGGCGAGCCCAGCGCCGACGAGCTGGCGGCAATCGCCTATACCGAGGAAACCTACAAGATCAAGGTGGACTGGGAGTATGTGGCTTGGAGCTCGCTGGACGTGCGCGCGCTGACCGACATCAGCAGCGGCGAATCGCCCGATCTGATGATCATGCATGCGCAGAACTTCCCGCGCGTGGCGGTCCAAAAACTGGTGAAGCCCGTCAGCGAGCTGAACCAGGAACTGTATAACAATGCGCTGCTGGCGGGCGTGTCCGCCGCGGCGCGCAGAAACTATGTCTACGCCGGCAACAGCTACGCCGTGGGCGGCTACGCCGACCCCGTGTATGTGTTTTATAACAAGACGCTGTTTGACGACTTTGGTCTGGACACGCCGCTTGAACTGTATGAAGCGGGACAGTGGAACTGGGATACCTTCCGTCAGTGCGCCATGGACGTGATGGACTTTGACGAGCAGGGCAACACCACCGTGTGGGGCTTTGAGAGCTGGGTGTATGACATGTGGGTGCTGTCCAACGGCGGCGACTTCGTTGCATACTCCGACGAAGGCGGCATTGAGCTGACCATCAACGACCCCAAAACCGTCCGCGCGCTGCAGTTCATTCAGGACGGCTATTTCAAGGATAAGTTCATCAAACGCGACGGCAACGTGACGCACACCACCGACTTCATTGCCGGCAAGTGCGCGATGATTGCCGACGGTCTGTACCGCGTGGCGGACTTCGCCAACGCCATCAAGGACGATTGGGACTTTGTGCCGGTACCCGCCGGTCCCGACAACCCCGAAGGCTATGTGCCCGGCACCATCAACGGCTGGGCTGTCTGCTCCGGCGCCAAGAACCCCGACGGCGCGCTGATGTATCTCATCGGCCGCGCGGAATATGACGAAATGCACAAGGATACCGTGAGCGGCGTGTACGCGTACCTCACGCAGGAGCAGCGCGACCGCGCCGAGCAATACACGACCGGCGCGCTGGCGGGCAAAGTGGTGGATGCCGGATTGCAGGGCATCGGCAACATCAACAACCTGCAATGGGCATGGTGGGACGAGATTTTCGCCGGCACGCCCGTGGCGACCGCGAACGAATCGCACGCGCCCGTGTTCAACGCCGAAATCGAAGTGACGCTCGCCGATGTGACGCCCAAGGTAAAAATGCCCTTTGAACCGCTGCCCGTGATCGACTTTGAGGGCGAGACCGCGTCGTATATGCTGGGCACTACGCACGACGGCAGCGGCTGGGGCAACGCGAGCTTTGAAGTGGTGGAAAACGGCATCGCGGGCAAATCGCTCAAGATAACCCGCAGCGCGGACGAATGGCAGATGGCCGCGCGCACCGACAGCGGCAAATGGACCTTCCCCTCCTACGGCCATACCTACAAAATCACCTTTGACTATCAGATGCTCACCGATATGGGCGAGGGCGGCTACTTCTACGTCTGCCTGCGCCCCGCCGAGAACATCGGCGACGGCGCGGTCAACTTCGGCTGGGCGACCTCCGCGACCATGAAAGCGGGCGACGCGGGCACGTTTGAGTGCACCATCGGCGTGGACAAGGAATGCGCGCCGCTGTGCGTGGTCATCGGCGGCTTCCTCAACGGTGATTTCATGGTGGATAACCTGACCATCGCCGATATGGAATAATCGTCTCCCTGCAAACGTCGGCGCGGGGCGCGTCCCCGCGCCGACACTTCCTCGCCGGGCGCTGCACAGGGTATCCATCGCTGTCTGAGAAAGGGAAACACATGCTGCGAAAGAGCGTCGCTACGGTTTTATGCCTGATTTGCCTGTTGTCTTGTGTGAAAGGATGCTGCGACATGACGCCCTATGACGTACAAAACCGCCTGTCGCGCGGCGGAAGCGGCGTGCGCAACCCGCTCAAGGGGCTGCGCGCGGACGCGGATCTCGGCACGCGCTTTGGCACGCTGGCGCGCTGGTATATCCCATGGAATGAAATCGAGAAAACGGCGGCGGACGGCGTGGAAAAAATCATCGCCTTTGGCGAGGCAAACTGGAAAAACGCCAGTCTGTCCAACTGTAAAATTATCCCGAGAGTATATCTGGAATGGCCTAACGCAGGCAGATACTGGCCCGACGATCTGAAGACGGGCGATTATTCGAGCACGGTTTTTCGGGAACGCCTCAAAAACATGGTGCAGAAGATGGCGCAGGCGTGGGATAACGACCCGCAGATTGCCTATGTGGAAATGGGGCTGATCGGTCTATGGGGCGAACAGCATACGCCCAATCCCACATTGCCCGTGCAGCAGGTGCTTCTGGACGCTTTCGGCACGTATTTCGTCAACAAAAAGATCATGGTGCGCTATCCCAAATGCGATTTGTTCGATAAAAGCGCCTACGGCTTGTACTGGGACGAATGGGGCAGCGAAAAGCAATGGAGCGAATGGGATGAGATCGATCTGCTGTTGACCGACGCGTATCGCGACCGATGGAAAACGGGCGTGATGGGCGGCGAAAACACCAATAACCTGTACACTTACGACCCCGCCGGCGGCCGGTTTATGACCTTCGGGTGCGACGTGCCCTTCAGCGCCGAGACCGCTTTTACGCAGTACAGCGCTGAAATGACCAAGTATGCCCGGCTCATTCACGCCAACCATATGCATACGCGCCTGCCCGAAAGCACGGGAGGGCTCGCGTGGATGAACGTATGCTCTTTTCAGGATACGCTCGGGTACGCGTTTGTCTTGCAGGAAGCGCGCTTTGATCACGTGGAGGACGACCGCGCGCTGCGCGGGGCGTTTGACGTGAAAAACATCGGCGCGTCGCCCTTTTACTACGATTGGCCCGTGCGCGTGTCGCTGCTGGACGCGCGGGAGCAACAGCCCGTGTGGAGCGCGCTGCTGCCCGATGTGAGCGTGAGCGACTGGATGCCGGGCGAACAATGGCAGACTGACGCCAAAGCATACCTTGTGCCCGCGCAGACCTACACGGTGGAGTTTTCGCTGGATATACCGAGCGATGTGCCCGACGGCGCGTACATTCTGGCGCTTTCCATCGTCGATCCGGCGGGACTGCGCAACGCCGCCGTGTTCATGAACGCGGGGTATATCGCGGGCGGCTATACGGCGCTTGGCATGGCGGGCGTGGGGGAAACACCCGCGCAGACGCTCGCGCTGCCGAGCATGCCGATTGCGCAAAGCGACGCCGCGCTGCGCTATGACGTGAACCTTGCGCTGCGCGCGCCGTGCGGGCAAAGCGCGCTGACAGACGGGCTTTCCTGCACAAGCGCGGCGTTCGAAGCGGGCGGGCAGGCCGTGATCGATCTTGGGCGCACGTGCGGCATTTCCAGCCTGACGCTCGCTTTCGCGGGCGATCGCGCCGCGTTCACCGTAGAGTGCTCGCGCAACGGCGAGACATGGACGCGCGTTGACGGCGACGCGTTTTGCGCGCGCGGCGGCGAAACGCACATGCCAATCGACGTCCGCGCGCGGTATGTGCGCCTGACGATGCAGGACGCCTGTACGCTGACGCAGGCGCGCGTGTACGGTCAATAGACGCCCGGGACGGTAACAACCGAAAAGCCGATATGATTCGGGCGTTTGCTCGCAATGAATCAACCATACGCGGTCAGGGTGAAGACGACCGTCTGCGGCGGGGTGATCGCGCGTAGACGGCGGCGCGTCCGTTTGCCTGTCCGGCGGTCAATCTTCAATACTATGTTGAATCGGTGGAGCGATACATGAAAGAGCAGTTGGTGTTCTCCATCCCGGAAAACGAGTACTGGTGGGGCGGCGCGGTCAATTGCGGGTTTACCATGCCCGTAACCGCGCGCAGCGCGTGCCGCATTGACCAGCATGGCGACAACGCGGGCGATCAGTATGCCCCGTTGTTTGTCTCCAGCGCCGGGCGTTATTTATGGAGCGAGCGGGCGTTTGTGTTAACGGCTGAACGCGGGCGCGCGTTGTGCGAGGGAGACGCCGAAGTGGTGTTGCGCGAGGGGTTCGGCGACCTGCGCGGGGCGTATTTGGCGGCGATGCGGGCGCATTTTCCGTTCTTGCCCGCGCTGCCCGACAAACGCTTTTTCACGCGTCCGCAGTACAACACATGGATTGAATTAGGCACGGAGCAGACACAGGAGGCGGTGCTGCGCTACGCGCGCGGCATTACGGAGCACGACATGCCTTCCGGCATCCTGATGATTGACGAGGGCTGGCAGGAGGACTACGGCGTGTTCGAGTTCAACCGCCGTAAGATGCCGCGGCCGCGCGAAATGATCGACGCGCTGCATGACATGGGTTTTAGCGTGATGCTGTGGGTTACGCCGAATGTCGCCTGCGCGGGGCCGCGCTATCAGGCGCTGGCGGCGCGCGGTTTCCTTGTCAAAGACAAGGCCGGCGACACGGCGGTGCGTCGCTGGTGGAACGGGTACAGCAGCGTGCTCGATCTGTCGAACCCGGGCGCGCGCGCGTGGCTGCACGAGCAGCTTCAGCTGCTGATGTCGCGTTATGGCGTGGACGGCTTTAAGTTCGACGGGGGCGACCGCTATTTTTACCGCGACGACGACCGGACGTTCGGCAGCGTTTCGGCGCGTGAGCAAACGCGATTATTCAATGAGATCGGCGAGGAGTACGCGCTGAACGAGTACCGCGCCGCGTGGCGCTGCGGCGGCAGACCGATCGTGGCAAGATTGCAGGATAAGTTTCATAGCTGGGATCATTTCGGCATCAATACGCTGGTGCCCAACACCGTTGTTCAGGGGATTTTGGGTTATGCTTACGGCTGCCCGGACATGGTGGGCGGCGGCAATATCGGCAGTTTCACGAACGGACAGACATTGGATGAAGAACTGTTCGTGCGCTGGGCGCAGGCGAGCGCGCTGATGGGCATGATGCAGATGTCCGTTTCGCCATGGCGCGTGCTCTCGCCTGCAAACGCCGCGCTGGTGGAGCGGGCGATGCGTCTGCATTCGGACATGGGCGACGCCATGTATGCGCTCGCGCGGAACGCCGCGCGCACGGGCGAGCCGATTGTGCGCCATATGGCGTATGTGTTTCCGGGCGAAGATCTGGAAACAACGGCGCAGCAGTTTATGCTGGGCGATTCGATCCTTGTCGCGCCCGTGCTCACACGCGGCGAAACAAGTCACACCGTGCGCCTGCCCAAGGGGCAATGGCGCGGCTGGAACGCTCTGACGTATCGGGGCGGACGCGATGTAAGCG
>CAZEIC010000091.1:0-11149 GCA_964512175.1 uncultured Oscillospiraceae bacterium
GATGCGTGCCCAGTTTTTTCATGCTTTCGTGTCCAGTTTATGTTGACTAGTGCAGTATGGGTCCGGGTCGCTTCCCTGGTCGTCGTCTGACTGGTTCGCGTGCGGCATGTGTCATGCCCTCCGTCGTCAAGTACTGCGGCTTGTGTGTACAAGTTTAGTCCTGATAATTATACATCGTAACATCGGCGTTTGCAAGAAATATTGGCAAAAACTTCCCATTTTCCGCATTCTTGTGAGGATTATACGACATTTTGTGCCATTTTTGTACGCGCGTCACGCGAGAGCGCTTCGGATCGCCGCGCGCATCTGCTCGTATTCGATGGGCTTGGCGACGTGCCCGGTCATGCCGCGCGCGAGCGCTTCCTCGATGTCGTGCATGAAGGTGTTGGCGGTCACGGCGAGGATGGGGATGGTCTTGGCGTCCGGGTGGCTGCTCGCGCGGATGCGCTCAGTCGCCTCGTAGCCGTCCATCACGGGCATCTGCACGTCCATGAGGATGATGTCGAACGTCCCCGGCGCGCTCGCGCAGAAGGTGATGTACGCCGCCTCGCCGTCGGGAACGGCGGTCACGTCAAAGCCCATGTCGTCGAGCAGACGCACGGCGATCTCGCTGTTGACGGCGTTGTCCTCCGCCAGCAGCAAGCGCTTGCCCGCAAACTCGCGGTCGTCCGTCTCCGCCTTGCCCGCGTCGTACTTGCCGTAGATCTTGAGCATCAGTTCGAGCACGGCGGACGGGAACACGGGCTTGTCCACAAAGATGGTGCCCTCGGGCACTTTGCCGACGATCTGCGCGCGGTCATACGCCATCACGACGATCACAGGGTCTTTGTCCATCGCCTGACGAACGGCGGCGATGATGCTCTCGCCGTCGAGGTCGGGCAGCCGCCAGTCCATCAAAACGAGCGTGTACGCGCTGCCGACGCACAGCGCCAGCGCTTCCTTGCCGCTGGCGGCGCAGTCGCACCGGCAGCCGAGGTTCTGGAAGCACGCGCGGATATGCTCGGCGGAAGCGCGGTCGCGGTCGATGACCAACACGCGCGCGCTCGCGAAGGAGAACGGCTTGTGCGCCGTCATTTCATGCTCGATGTCCATGGGGATGGACACCGTGAACGTCGAGCCGCGCCCCTCCGCGCTCTCGACCGTCATCGCGCCGTTCATCAGCGACACCAGCCCCTTGGTGATCGACATGCCCAGCCCCACGCCGCCCATGCGCTGGGACGCGGACGCTTCGCGCGTGTCGGTCGGCGCGCGCAGGCGCTCGACGTAGGCGCGCGTCATGCCGATGCCGTCGTCCTTGACGATGAACTCCATCAGCACGCGGCGCAGGTTGGTCGTGCGCTGGCGGATGGTCAGCGATATATCGGCGTTTTGCGGCGTGTACCGCACGGCGTTGCCAAGCAGGTTGAGCAGGATCTGGCTGACGCGCCCTTTGTCGCCCATGAGGCGCTCATACTTGATGCCGTCGAGCATCACCTGAAACTGCAGGTTCTTCTGGTGCACGGCGGGGTAGATGATCGCCGTCACGGTGCGGATCATATCGCGCAGGTTGAAGCCCTCGTAATTGACCTCGATCTGCCCGGACTCCACGGCGGACAGGTCGAGCACGTCGTTGACGACCGAAAGCAGGTGCTGGGAGGCGATCTCCGCCTTGCCGAGATACTCGTCCAGCCGTTCCGGCTCCTGCATGTGCTTGCGGGAGGCGACGAGGTAGCCGATGATGGCGTTGAGCGGCGTGCGGATCTCGTGGCTCATGCGCGCCACGAAATCGCTCTTGGCGGCGCTCGCCGTTTCCATGGTGTTGAGCGCGTGGATGAGCTGCGCGCGCGTCGCCTCGTCCTCGCGCTTTTCCATGTCGATGTTGTTCAGCGCCATGACGAGCACGTTCTCGCCGCGCGCTTCGTCGTATTTTTTGATGAGCCGCAGACGATACCACGCGTGCGCGCCGTCCACGCGCAACAGCCGCAAATCAAGCGATTCGCTGACCGCGCCGGGGTCGCGCGCGACCTTCTCAAACAGCGCGGACAGCGCGCGCACACCCTCCGGTTCGGCGACGCCGTCCTGCGCGAAGATGTCCGTCAGCTGCCGTCCGTCGTACGTGCCGGCAAGCTCGCGCTTGATGATCGCGTCATAACGCAGCACCTTGCCGCGCGCGTCGAACTCGAGCACCGCCGTCTGCGAATCGTCCAGCAGCGCCCGGTACTCCTGCGTCTCGGCGCGCTGCACGCGCAGCATTTCGTTTTGCAGGCGCAGCTTGTCATACGCGCGCACGGCGAGCGCGCTCTTGACGCGCAGCTTCGCCAATATGGGGTTGAACGGCGAGGAAATATAGTCCACCGCGCCCAGCTCCAGCGCCTTGACGCGGAACACGTCGTCGCCCGCAGCGCTTGTGACGATGACCGGAATCGCGCTGTACAGCTCGATTTTCTGCATTTCGCGCAGCACGTCCAGCCCATCCTTTTTGGGCATCACGATGTCCAGCAGCACGACGGAGATCGCCGTGCCATACTTGGCGAGGATGTCCAGCGCTTCCACGCCGTCCTGCGCCTGCAATACGTCAAAATCGCCGTCGAACAGCTCCGCCAGCACCTGACGGTTGAAAACGCTGTCGTCAACAGCGAGCAATTTGGGTTTATCCATCGCGCGCACCTCCCATGCCATGCAAAATCGCGTCCGTCAATGCGTCAAAGTCGAGCGCCGCAACGCCGTCGTCAAACAGCGCCGCGACATACGTTCCGACCGCCCCGGCGCGCTTGAGCGCGCCCGCCGCGCTGCGCGTCTCCATCACGTCGTCGCACAGCAGCGAAAACGCTTCGCCGCGCCGCCCGACCGCCAGCGCGCAGCGGTATTCGCCCTCGTGGTCTAGCGAAAGCAGCGCCGCAAGGTCGATCAGCGGCATCACCTCGCCGCGCAGCGCGCACACGCCGCGCACATACGCGGGCGCGAGCGGCACGGGCGAAAACCCCGGCGCGCGCTCGATGTACAGCACGCGCGCCGTATCCAGCGCGTAATGCGCTATGCCGACCCGGAACACCAGCACGTTCTCCGCCATCGTCATCCTCACAAATCCAGCAGCGCTTCCGCGTCCAGAATGAAGCCGATTTCGCCCCCGTCCAGCACGCAGAGCGCCGATATACCGCGCGAATGCGCCGCGCTCCCGGCAAGCAGCGCGGGCAGCGGACGCACGACCGCGCGCCGCAAGCCCAGCAGTTCGTCGGCGTACACCGCGACCGCGCTGTGTTCGCCCTCGATCACCGCCGCGACGCCGCGCACGCCGTCGCCTTCGTCCGCGCGCGTCGCAAAACGCGCGGCCAAATCGACCAGCGGCAGCGCATACCCCGCAAAGCGCAGCGTGCGCCCGCCGTCCGGCGCGCGCGTGATGTCGCCCTCGCCGGGCGCGACAAGCCTGTACACGTCGGGCGCGGGCAGCAAAAACACCGTGTTCCCCGCGCGCAGGTGCACGCAGTCCATCAGCGACAGCGTCTGCGGCACACGCACATGGAACGCCGCGCCCTCGCCAACTTTGGTTTCCAGCGAAACGCTCCCGCGCAGGCGCGCGACCGCGCTGCGCACCACGTCCATCCCCACGCCGCGCCCGGACAGCTCGTCCGCGCGCGCGCTGGTCGTCACACCGGGGCGCGTCAGCAGCGCCAGCAGCGCGGCGGGCGTATCGGGCGTTTCCGCGTTTGCCGCCCGCGCGACCTTTTGCGCGTCGACGCCGCGCCCGTCGTCGCGCACCGTGATGACGACGCTCGCGCCAACGTTGCGCGCGGCGACCGTGATCTTGCCCATCAGCGGCTTTCCGGCGCGCAGGCGCTCGCCCGCGTCCTCGATACCGTGCACGACGGCGTTGCGCACGATCTGCACGAGCGACTCGGCGAGCGCGTCCAGAATGCTCTTGTCGATCTCAACCTCGCCGCCCGTCGCGATGAACTCCACCTCGCGCGACAGCCTGCGCCCCGCCTCGCGCACCGCGCGGTGCAGCATCTGGAACAATTGTGCGACCGGGGTCATGCGCAGGGCGACCATCGCCGTGCGCAGCGTTTCGGACACGCTCGCAAGCCGCGCCGCGTCGCCGTGCGGATCGTTTCGCAGCGCGCCCGTCAGCACCTTGCTTTGCAGCGAAACGACGGTGTTGGCGAGGCGCTGCAATTCCTCGAGCTTGGACAGGCGCACCGACAGATACCCGTCCTGCCCAGGCGCGTGCTCGGGCGGTTTTTCCGCGGGCGCTTGCGGCGCGGGCGCGACCGCCGCCGCGACCCCGGCGACGTAGATATCCTTTTCGAGCGTCTGCCGGACGGCGCGCTCATACGCCGCCGGGAAGCGAAGCAGCAGCCCTTCGGCGCGAATGCGCGCGGAAGCGTTCTCGTCGCTCTCAAGGTTCTCAGGCTCACAGGCGACGCTCGGGCAAACGCCCTTGAGCGCCGTCACGATGAGGTACGCGCGCACCGACGGCAGCGCGCAGTCCTCCGTGAACGTCACGCGCAGCGCGCGCGGCGCGGCGTCCTGGCCGCCAAACGCACGCACGCGCGCGATCAATTCGTCAAAGCCGCGTTTCTCCGCGCCGCCTTGCGCGATGTCCTCCAAATCGGCGCGAATCGCGTCCGCCGCGCCCAGCAGCAAATCAAACAGCGCCGCGCCTTGCCCCGCGTGCCCGCCCGCCTCGCGGACGCGAGAAAGCAAATCCTCCAGCGCGTGCGCGAGCGAGGACAGCGCGGGCAGCCCCATCATGCCCGCCGAACCCTTGACGGTATGCAGGATGCGGAAGCTCCTGTCAATGTCGTCGGGCGTTAGCTCGCCCGCGTTTTCGCGCGCGAGCAGCAGCGCGCAAAGCTCGTCCAGCAGCTTGCCCGTCTCCAGCAGAAAGGTCGCGCGCATCCGCGCCCCCGCGTCCATAGCGTCACCTCACGATCATCAGCGCGTCTTAAACTTGCCGACAAGTTCCTTGACGGCGAGCGCCTGCGCCGCGATCTCCTCGGAGGCGGCGGCGTTCTCTTCCGAGGTCGCCGACGTTCCCTGCACGACGGCAGAAAGCTGTTCCAGCCCGGCGAGCGATTCCTCGACCGCCGCCGCGTCCGACTCCATCGTCGTCGTGATGCCGCCGACGAGCTGGCGCACGTTGTCGGCGCTGGCGATGATCGCCTCGAGCGAGCCTTCCGTGGCGCGCGCGAGGGTCACGCCCTCCGCCATCGAGCGCACCGCGTTTTCGATGAGCCGCGCAATGGTCTTGGCGTTTTGCGCCGTCTGCGTGGCAAGCGCGCGCACCTCGTCCGCCACCACGCCGAACGCCGCGCCGTTCTCGCCCGCGCGCGCCGCCTCGACCGCGGCGTTGAGTGCGAGGATGTTCGTCTGGAAGGCGATGTTGTCGATGACCTTCACAATGTCGCCGATATCGCTGGAATACGCGCCCGTTTCCTCGATGATGCCCGAGAGCTTGGACAGCGCCTCGTTGCCCTCGCGGATGGTCGCCATCATGTCGGTGGCGGCGGCGCGCACTTTCTCGGCGTTGACGACCGTTTCCGTCACGCGCTGGGAAACCTCGGACATGGTGGAGGTCAATTCCTCGATGGTCGCCGCCTGCTCGGACGAGCTTTCCGACAGCGCCGACGCGCCGACGGAGATCTGCTCCGCGCCCGCGGACATTTCATCTGCAGCGCTGTTGATCTCGGCGAAGCTCGCGCCGAAGGAGACGGTGATGCGCTCGAGCGCGTCGCGGATGCGCGCGTAATCGCCCGCGAAATCTTGGTCGGTCACGACCGAGAGATCGCCCGCCGCGAGCGCGGCAAGCACCGATTCGATGGTGCTGATGTAGTGGTTCACCGCCGCCTGCATGCGGTTGGCGCTCTTTGCGAGCATGCCGATCTCGGTCGCGTCCTCCGCAAGCGGCGAGCGCGTGTGCAGGTCGCCGTCCGCGATGCGCGCAAAATGCCGTTCCATATCACGCGTCGGCGCGAGCACCGCGCGGGCGTTGACGAAACAGGCGATCACCGCGAGCGCCGCCGTCAGCCCAAAGAGCAGCGCGGAAATCCACCCCGGCGCAAACAGCGCGCAAAACACGCCGGCGACCGCCAGCGCGACGCTGGCGACCGTGCAGATCGAAAGGATGGTCGCCGTTTTCACCACGCGCGTTTTCTGTTCCATGATCTTTGCCTCCTTGACCGCGTAGCGGTCGGTTATTGCGGAAAGAACGCCTCGACGGGCGGCAGGAGCACGGTCTCGCCGTCCAGCGGATACAACGGAAAGCCGTGGCGCGCGCCGCTGACCGACGCGTTCTCGGGCGCGCGGACGTTCTCCTCGTCGACCGCCCGAACCGCGACCGCCTCGTCGACCAGGCACCCGGCAAGCGTCACCATATCGCCCGGCGCGCTCACCAGACACGCCGCGCGCGCCGTCTCGCGCGAAACGACGAGCATGCAGGCGTCATTTGCGCGCACCGGCTCGCCGGTCAGCCGCAAGCCCATGTCCACGACGATCAGCGCGTCGCCGCGCAGGGACGTTTCGCCGACGACCGCAGGATCGTACGAGCAAAAGCGCGCGATGTCCCCGGGGCGCGTCACCTCGCGGAGGATGTCCACGGGCACGGCGTATGTCTGCCCGCCCACGCGGAAAGTCAGGTGCGTCGCGGGCTTGTGCGCCGCGCCTTCCCGCAGGGTATCGCCAAAGAACGCCATGCCGCTACCTCCCGCTATATAGTCGCCACGCCCTGCGACAGAACGTGCACGCGCAGGGAAAAGTCCTCGCAGTTCAGGCGCACCGAGCGCCCCGACCCGCCGCCGACATGCTCGGCGAGGATGGGGATGCAAAGCGCATGCAGCGCCGCGCGCGCCGCCGCCACGTTGCGCGCGCCGATCTCGCTCGCCGCGCAGCTTCTTTCGTAGCGGTACAGACACGCGCCGCCCGCGAGCTTGGCGCACAGCCGCTCGCGCGAAGCGCCGTGCGCTTCCATCGCGCGCACGAGCGCCTCCGTGCCTGCGTCCGCGAACTTGAAGGGGTTGCCCGTCTGCACCGCGTCGCGCGCGCAGGGCAGCAGCGCGTGCAGCATGCCCGTCAGGCGCGTTTGCCTGTCCCACAGGCAGACGCACACGCACGAGCCCAGCGCGCTGCAGGCGAGCACGCCGGACACGGAGAGCATTTTGCCGTCCGCGATGCCGACATAGCAAACGTCGGTCATAACAGCGCGCCCAGCCGCTGACCGAGCAGGTCCGCCGCGTCCAATTCGGGCATGAACAGCATGCAGCCGACCCACTCCCTGCCCTCGACCGCGAACACGCTGCGAATGTAGAGCAGGAGCGACTCCAGCCGCGCGAACCGCGAAAGCGGCTCGGACAGCAGCGCGCCCAGCATGTCCACCGCGCAGGAGGGCGGCGTGAGCTTGATGTCCAGCCCCGTCATCTGCGATACGGCGGTCATGTACGCGCTGCACAGGATGTTGCCAAGCTCCAGCAGCGCGCTTTGCTGGCGCTCGCGCATGGCGCGGTAGCTCTCGGGCGGCGCGACGTTCAGCGCCGAAAGCAGCACCGACGCGATCTCGGGCTTGAGCAGCAGCAAAAACAGCCCAGACAGCTCGCCCGATATCTCCAGCAGCACGCCGACCATCTCTTCCTCAACGTCGCCCAGCCGCCCGGGCATGCCGTCGTAGCCGATCAGGTCGATTTCGGGCACGCGCACGAAAAACTCTTTGTCGGTCATGCGCGACAGCGCCGACAGCGCATAGCCGCAGCCGATGTTCGCAAGCTCGCGCAGGCGGTCGCTCAATTGTTCGCTCAAACGCTTTTGCGTCATGCCGTAACTTCCCTCCGCGTCATTCCGCCATGACCTTGCGCACCGCGCGCACGAGCGCGTCCGGGCGGAAGGGCTTGACGATGTACTCGCGCGCGCCCATCGTGATGGCGCGCATCATCTGTTTTTCCTGCCCGATGGCGGAGCAGATGATGACGCGCGCGGCGGCGTCGTGCTCCTTGATGCGCCGCAGCGTCTCGATACCGTCCATGTTGGGCATGGTAATGTCCAGCAGCACGACGTCGGGCTTCTCGGCTTGGTACAGGACGACCGCCGTTTCGCCGTCCGCCGCCTCGACGACGCTCTGGTAGCCGTTCTCCGCGAGGATGTTCTTGATGACTTCGCGCATGAACAGCGCGTCGTCCACAACCATGATGTGCGCCATATGTCTATCTCCTTTTGACCTGCGCCGACAGCGCATGCCGAATCAATTCGTCCGCGATGCTCGGCAGCGGAAGCCGCGCGCGCACCGCGCCCAGCTCGAACGCCGCCTTGGGCATGCCGTACATCAGCGAGGTCTCCTCATCCTGACCGATGGTCAAAGCGCCCGCCTCGCGCATGCGCAGCAGCCCCGCCGCGCCGTCCCTGCCCATGCCGGTCAGCAGCACGCCGACAGCGCGCGCGCCCGCCTGCTCGGCGACCGAGGCAAACAGCGCGTCGATGGACGGCAGATGCCCGGTCACGCGCGCGCCCGGGACGAGGCGCAGCATATACGCGCCCGCGCTCCTTTCGAGCGTCAGGTGCGCGCCGTCCGGCGCGACGTACGCGCGGTCGGGCAGCGCCGCCTCGCCGTCCTCGGCGACCTTAGCGGTCAGGCGGCTCTTTGCGTCGATATGCCGCGCGAACAGCTCCGCGAACCCGCGCGTCAGGTGCTGCACGACCAGAATGGGCGGCATGCCGCGCGGCAGCGCCGACAGAACGCCGACGATCGCCTCCGTGCCGCCCATCGACGCGCCAACGGCGATGATGTCCGCGCCGTCCGCCTGCGCGGCGGGCTGCGGCGCGCTTTCCTCGAGCGCTTCCTCCGGCTCGCTCGCCGCCAGCCGCGCGCGGCGGACGGCGTAGGTCAGCATGCGCAGCGCGGCGATCTCGGCGGCTTCGTCGCCCGGCGGCGGGCGGCGCACCACGTCGAAAAACGCAACGCCGAAGGGCGGCGCTTCGCGCGCGTCGCACGATGTGAACGCGATCATCGGCGAAAACGCGATCTCGCGCAGCCGCGCAAGCGACAAAAGATCGCCATGCAGGGGCGCGCGCGCGTCGGTCACGATCACGTCGGGACGCAGTTCGTCCATCAAGGCGCGCTCGCCCTTGATCGCCGCTTCCGCAAGCAGCGCCTGTGCGCCGGGGTACGCGCCCGCCACGCGGATGTCCGGGCGCTTCTCAAAATACGCGACCATCGCCTCGCGCGCGGCGGTCTCGCGCTCCAGCACGAGCACGCGCGTCTTTTCGGCGCGCGTCACGCGGGCTGCCTCTTTTCAAAGACCGACGGCTGCCGATACAGAAACCGCGTGCGCTTCATGTCGAGCGTTTCGGTGCTGCCGACGTAGACAAAGCCGCCGTCGTCCACGATGCGGTACAGCTCGCTCGTGAGCGCCTCCTTGACGGCGGGCGCGAAGTAGATCATCACATTGCGGCAAAAAATCAAGTCGAAGGCGCGCGCGCCGAAACCGTTCAGCGGCGGCAGCAGGTTTTGCTGTTTCCACACGATGCGCTCCTTGAGCGCGGGCGCGACCGAAAAGCGCTCGCCCTGTTTACGGCAAAAGCGGCTCTGAAAACCATCCGGGATGTTGGCAAGCTCGGACGCGGGATACGCGCCCTCGCGCGCGATCTCCAGCACCTCGCAGTTGATATCACTTCCCAGAATATGGTAATCCAGACCGACATGCCGCGCGAGCGCGTCCTCCAGCAGCATGGCGACGGTGTAGCATTCCTGCCCGGTGGCGGCGGCGGCGCACCAGATATGCAGCGTTTTCTTGCCGCGCGCGACCAGCGCGGGCAGCGCGACGGAGAGCATGTGCGCAAAGCAGGCGGGCTCGCGAAAGAAGAACGTATGGTTTGTGGAGAGCTTGTCGATCATGTGCTGACATTCCGCGCCCGCCGGGTCGCGCAGCGCCGCGTCAAAGAATTGCTCGAAGGAGGAATACCCGCGGCGCTCGATATCCAGCGCGAGACGGCTTTGAATCAGCGCGCGCTTTTTGGACAGGTCGATGCCGTAGGTCTCCCGAACGAACGCTGCCACGCGCGTGAACTGTCGGTCGTCAATTGCGAGCATGATTCCTCTCCCATCGGGCGCACACAGTACGAATACAATATATGTAAGAGTATATCCAAAACGCGCGAAAATGTCAATGTTTATGTCGAAACGGCGCGCAAAACGGCGGTTGACAGCGCGCGCCGCGTCTGCGATAATAACGCTGCAAAAAGAACGGAGGGCAACGATATGGCGGTCATCGAGGGGCTTTCGTGGACGTTCAACACCGTCGCCGAGGAATACGACCGGCTCGCGCCGAAATACCCGGCGGCGCTGTACGCCGATTTGTTTGACTACAAACCCGTCGGCAAGGAGAGCCGCGCGCTGGAAATCGGCATCGCCACCGGGCAGGCGACCGCGCCCGTGCTCGCGACGGGCTGCGAATTGATCGCCGTGGAGCTGGGCGACAAGCTGGCGGCGATCGCGCGCGAAAATTATAAGGAATACCCAAGGTTCACGGTCGTCAACGCGCGGTTCGAGGAATACCCGGAGGAACGGGAGGCGTTCGACCTCGTCTATTCGGCGGGCGCGTTCCATTGGATCGAGCAAGACTACGGCTACCGCAAGGTGTTTTCGATGCTCAAGCCGGGCGGCGCGTTCGCGCGCTTCGCCAAGCATCCCTACTACTGCCGCGAGCAGGAGGCGATGAACGACGACATTCAAAAGGTATACGCAAAGTACATGTCCTACAGCAGCATGTCGCCCGAATACACCGAAGCGCAGGCGAAAGCGCGCGCCGAGCTCGCCCTGCAATACGGCTTTCGGGACGCCGCGTACAGGCTCTATACCGTCGAGAGGACCTACGGCGCGGAGGAGTACTGCAAACTGATCGCCACCTATTCCGACCATATCATCCTGCCGGAAGCCAGCAAGCCCGGGTTTTACACGGGCATCCGAAGCGCCATCGAGAAGCACGGCGGCAGCATCACGCTGCGCGACACCATCGACCTCAACATGGCACGAAAATAACCGCGCATTACAAAACGCGCCCGCAAGATCGATCCTGCGGGCGCGTTTTGCGTGCGAAAGGAATCAGCGGTTCTGCTGATTCTGCTGGTTCTGCTGATTCTGTTGGTTTTGCTGGTTTTGGTTGTTCTGGTTATTGTTTTGGTTGTTCTGGTT
>CAZEIC010000092.1:0-11043 GCA_964512175.1 uncultured Oscillospiraceae bacterium
CCGACGTGAAGACCGTGATGGAATCGGGCGGCATGGCGCACATGGGCATCGGCGTTGGCAAGGGCGAGAGCCGTATGCTCGACGCCGCCAAGAACGCCATCGCCAGCCCGCTGCTGGAAACCAAGATCGACGGCGCGCGCGCCGTGCTCATCAACATCACGGGCGGCGAGGACGTCAGCATCGTGGACATCAACGAAGCCGCAAACTTGATTTCGCAGGCGGCGGACAGCGAGGCGAACATCATCTTCGGTGCGGGCATCGACGAAACGCTCAAAGACGAAGTGCGCATCACGGTCATCGCCACGGGCTTTGAGAAAACGCCGTTCCCGACGCGCGAGCAGCGCAAGAAGCCGGGCACGCAGCGCGCAACATCGGCTTTTGCCGCCCCTTCGGGGACGTATAACCCCTATGAACAGCGCCAGCCCGCAGGCGAGGGTCAGGAGCAATCGGGCGTTTTCTATGATGGCACGCAGCCGATGATGCCGCCGGTGTACGACGGCGACGGCACGTTCCTGCCCGGCGGCGCGCGTCCCGCAGCGCCGAACGCGCAGCGCGCCATGCCGCCCGTTTCGCAGCCGCAGCAGGCGGCGTATCCCCCGGCGGGGTATCAGCCCTACGGCACCGCGCTCGGTCAGCAGCCGATGTACGCGCCCTATCAGCCGCAGGCGGCTGCGCCGATGCAGCAGGCGGAGACGGGCAGGGACGAGTTGGGCGTGCCCGCGTACCTGCGCAGGAAAAAGTAAATACCAGCTTGTGTTTTCAAGCCTTCCGCGAGCTTCTCACGGAAGGCTTTTGTGTAGGAACCTCTGGATATTAGAATTGACAAACGCTGTGAAATCCGATACACTATTGCCAAGAGATTACAATGCCCGCGCGGTTCGGAAACGATGCGCGCGGGTCGAAAGGGGAATGAGCATGTGCCTGAAAACGCCGCTGTATGACTGCCATGTGGAGGCGGAAGGGAAGATCGTTCCGTTTGCCGGGTACTATCTTCCGGTGCAATACAAAACGGGCGTGATTGCCGAGCACAACGCCGTTCGGCGCGCGTGCGGGTTATTTGACGTGTCGCACATGGGCGAGGTCGTCTTTCGCGGGAAGGACGCGCTTGCCAATATCCAGCGCCTTGTCACCAACGACATGGACGGCATGGAGATTGGGCGCGTCCGCTACAGCCCGATGTGCTACGAATCGGGCGGCGTGGTGGACGATCTGTTGGTCTGCAAAATCGCGGACGAATGCTATTTGCTGGTCGTCAACGCGTCCAATCGGCATAAGGACGTCGCGTGGATGCGCGAACACCTGTCCGGCGACGTTGAAATGGAGGATATTTCCGACGGCGTGGCGCAGCTCGCGCTGCAAGGTCCCAAAGCGCCCGACATCCTCAAAAAACTGGCGCGCGAGGAGGATATCCCGGTCAAGTATTACACCTTCGTCACACGCGGCAGCGTCGGCGGTATCGAGTGCCTGATATCGCGGACGGGGTACACGGGCGAATTGGGCTACGAGCTGTATTGCGCGCCCAAGGACGCGCCCGCGCTCTGGCACATGCTGCTCGATGCGGGCAAGGAATACGGCTTGATCCCCTGCGGGCTGGGCGCGCGCGACACGCTGCGCATGGAGGCGGCGATGCCGCTGTACGGGCATGAAATGGACGAGAACGTCACGCCCATCGAGGCGGGGCTTGGGTTCTTCGTGAAGATGAGCAAGCCCGATTTCATTGGTAAACAGGCGCTGCTGGACAAGGGCGAGCCAGAGCATATCCGCGTCGGGCTGTCGATGGTCGGGCGCGGCATCGCGCGCGAGAAATGCCCCGTCTACATTGGCGACAGGCAGGTGGGCGTTACCACGTCGGGGACGCATTGCCCGTATGTCGATCACGCCATCGCCATGGCGCTGCTGATGAAAAATTCCGGCGAACCGGGCACGCGCGTTGAGGTCGAGGTTCGCGGCAGGCGCATCGAGGCGGAAGTCGTGCCGCTGCCGTTCTATAAAAGGGAAAGCAAGAATGCGTAATATAGGAGGAAGAAACCATGAACATCCCCAAGGAATTGCAGTATACCAAATCTCATGAATGGGTGCGCCGCGAGGGCGAGGACGTGCTGGTTGGGCTGACGGATTTCGCGCAGGAGCAGCTGGGCGATTTGGTGTTCATCAACCTGCCGAACGTCGGCGACGGCATGAACGTCGGCGACGCGCTGGCGGACGTCGAATCGGTGAAAGCCGTGAGCGACGTGTATTGCCCGGTCAAGGGCGTGGTCAAGGCGGTCAATGAAACGCTGCTGGACGCGCCCGAGAGCGTCAACCAGTCGCCGTATGCGGCGTGGCTCGCGCGGCTGACGGACATTGAGGAGCTCGGCGAACTGATGGATGCGGCGGCATACGAGGAGCTTGTTGCGAAGGAGGGCTGACCATGGCAGGGTATGTGCCTTCCACCAAGGCGGAGCAAAAAGAGATGCTCGCCGCGCTCGGCATGGAGCGCATGGAGGAGCTGTTTTCCGATATCCCCGAGGGCGTGCGGCTGACGCGTGCGCTCGACCTTCCGGGCGGCGCGGGCGAGATGAAAGCGCGCGCGCAAATGGAAGCGCTCGCACGCAAGAACACCGTCTTTGACGTGATTCTGCGCGGCGCGGGCGCGTATGACCACTATATCCCCGCCATTGTGCGCAGCGTCGTTTCCAAGGAAGAGTTTTTGACTGCGTACACGCCGTATCAGGCGGAGATCAGCCAAGGCATATTGCAGTCCATCTTCGAGTTCCAGACGGATATTTGCGAACTGACGGGCATGGACGTGAGCAACGCCTCGGTGTACGACGGCGCAAGCGCGGCGGCGGAAGCGGCGGCAATGTGCCGCGACCGCAAGCGCACGGTTACGCTGGTTGCTGCGACGGCGCACCACGATACCATCGCAACGGTCGGGACATACTGCCGCGCCGCGAACGCTGAAATGCGCGTGATTCCGCAAAAGAACGGACGCGTCGATGAAGCGGCGCTCAAGGACATGCTGACGGGCGACGTTGCGTCCGTCTATGTCCAGCAGCCCAACTTCTACGGCATCCTCGAGGATGCCGAGGCGCTGTTCGCGCTCGCGCATCAGGCGGGCGTCAAGGCGATTCTGGGCGTGAATCCCATCTCGCTGGGCGCGCTCAAAACGCCTGCCGACTGTGGCGCGGACATCGCCGTGGGCGACGGTCAGCCGCTGGGCATGCCGCTGTCCTTCGGCGGGCCGTACCTTGGGTTCATGGCGGCGAAACAGGATATGATGCGCAAGCTCCCGGGGCGCATCGTCGGGCAGACGGTCGATACCGAGGGCAAGCGCGCGTTCGTGCTAACGCTGCAGGCGCGCGAGCAGCATATCCGCCGCGAAAAAGCGGGCAGCAACATCTGTTCCAATCAGGCGCTTTGCGCATTGACAGCGAGCGTGTATTTGGCGGCGATGGGGCCTTCCGGGCTGCAAGCCGTCGCGCGTCAGTGTTATGACAAAGCGCATTACTTTGCAGGCGAGCTGGCGAACATCGAGGGATTCTCGCTTGCGTATGACGCGCCGTTCTTCCACGAATTCGTGACGCGCTGCCCCGTCCCGGCAAAGCAGCTCGAGGACGCGCTCGCGGCGCGCGGCGTGCTCTGTGGACTGCCGGTCGAGGAAGGCATCCTTTGGTGCGTGACCGAGAAGACGGACAAGGCGACGCTTGATCAAGTGATCGCGTGCGTGCGGGAGGTGGCGAAGGCATGAAGCTGATATTTGAGAAAAGCAAGCCGGGGCGCGGCTGCGCCATTCTGCCGCCGTGCGACGTGCCGAGCGCCGCGCTGCCCGAGGGGTTTGCAAGGGCAAGCGCGCCGCGTCTTCCCGAGATGGCGGAGGGCGATATCGCGCGGCATTATACGCAGCTTGCCAAGCGCGCGCACGGCGTGAATTGCGGGTTCTATCCGCTCGGCTCGTGCACCATGAAGTATAACCCCAAGATCGACGAGGAAATGGCGGCGCTGCCGGGGTTCGCGGGCGTGCATCCCTTGCAGCCGTGGGAGACGGTCAAAGGCTGCCGAGAGGTGCTGGCGCTGGCGGGCAAATGCCTGTGCGAGATCGCGGGCATGGACGCTATGACGCTGCAGCCGGCAGCGGGCGCGCATGGCGAGTTCACGGGTCTTCTGCTCATCAAAGCGTACCATCAGGCAAACGGGCAAGGGCACAGAAATCAAATCATTGTGCCCGATTCTGCGCACGGCACGAACCCGGCGAGCGCGGCGATGGCGGGCTATCAGGTCGTCAACGTGCCCTCCGCGCCGGACGGCTGCGTCGATCTTGACGCGTTGCGCGCCGCCGTCAACGAGCGTACGGCGGGCTTGATGCTCACCAACCCGAACACCGTCGGGCTGTTTGACAGGAATATTCTGGAAATCACGCGCATCATCCATGACGCGGGTGGTCTTTGCTACTACGACGGCGCGAACCTCAACGCCGTGATGGGCATCGCGCGCCCGGGTGATATGGGCTTTGACGTGGTGCACCTCAACCTGCATAAGACGTTTGCCACGCCGCACGGCGGCGGCGGTCCGGGCTCCGGTCCTGTCGGGTGTAAAGCGCCGCTTGCCAAGTTCTTGCCGCACTCCGCGCTGGGCGATGCGGGTACGCCGGAGAGCATCGGGCAGGTCAAGGCGTTCTACGGGAATTTTTCGGTCGTCGTCAAGGCGCTGACGTACATTCTGACGCTGGGCGCGCAGGGCATCCGCGAAACGAGCGAAAACGCCGTGCTCAACGCAAATTATCTGATGCACAAAATCAAGGATGTGTATCCCGTCGCGTTCGACCGCGTGTGCATGCACGAATTCGTGGTGACGCTCGAGAAGCTGAAAGCGGATGCCGGGGTTTCCGCGCTCGACGCGGCGAAAGCGCTGCTGGACTTTGGCATGCACCCGCCCACGATGTACTTCCCGCTGATTGTGCATGAAGCGCTGATGCTCGAACCGACCGAGACAGAGAGCAAGGAAGCGCTGGACGAGGCGGCGGCAATATATCGCGAGGTCTACGAGCGCGCTGCCAAAGACCCGCTGGCGATGCACGAATGTCCGGTCACAACGCCCGTGCGCAGGCTGGACGAGGTAAGCGCCGCGCGCAACCCAAAACTGCGGTATGCTTTCGACGAGTAACCATGCTGTATTATACGATATCGACCTCTCATGACCCGTACCGCAACCTCGCGTATGAGGAAGCGCTGTTGGAGAGCACGGCGCTGGCGAACACGTGCGTGCTGTACCTGTGGCAAAACGCGAAGACGGTCGTCATCGGGCGCAACCAGAACGCGCTCGCCGAGTGCGATATCGGCGCGCTGGAAAGAGACGGCGGGCGGCTTGCCCGCCGTTTGTCCGGCGGCGGCGCGGTGTATCACGATCTTGGCAACGTCAATTTCACGTTCGTATATGATAAGAAGGATGAGGACATCGGGCGGCAGACCGCTGTGATTGCGCGCGCCGCCCGCCTGTTCGGGCTTTCGCCCGAGCGCACCGGGCGCAACGATATCCTGTTGGACGGACGTAAATTTTCAGGCAACGCTTTTTACACCCGGGGAGAGCGCGCGTATCACCACGGCACTTTGATGCTTGCCGTCGATACCGACGCGCTCTCGCGGTATCTGATCGTATCGCCTGAAAAGCTGCAATCAAAAGGCATCGCTTCGACCAGAAGCCGCGTGGTGAACCTCTCGGAACTGTCGCCCGGCATCACGACAGACGCGATGCAAAACGCATTGCTGCGCGCGTTCGGCGCGGAGTATCGCCAGCCCGTAACGGCGCTGCCGCTTGACAAAACGCCGACCGTTTCGGAAACGAACGTCCGGCGATACGCTTCGTATGATTGGCTGTACGGGCGCGCGATTTCGTACACATGGCAGACCGAGAAGCGTTTCCCGTGGGGCGGCGTGCAGATATGCCTGCAATGCGACCGGGGACGCATTCAGGATTGCCGGGTGTATTCCGACGCGCTTTGTCAGGATATTATCCTCGCGCTGCCCGGGCTGCTGCGCGGCAGGCGGTTTATCGCAAGCGATATGATCGAGGCGCTTGAGCCACTCAAACAGACCGAAGTATACGACGATCTCTGCTCGTTGATGAACGAGCGCTGAAAGGACGGAATGCGGCATGTACGATATTGCGATCATCGGAGCGGGACCGGGCGGGTACGAGGCGGCGATTCGCGCGGCGCAGAACGGTATGCGCGTGGCGCTGTTTGAAAAACGCGAGGTCGGCGGCACATGCCTTAACAGGGGCTGTATTCCCACCAAAGCGCTGCTGCACGGCGCGAAGCTGCTGTCCTCCTGCGCTGAAGCGAACGATTGGGGCATACAGACGTTGGTTCAACGAACCGAATTCCAGACCGTAGTTCATAAAAAACAGACCATAGTCCAGTCTTTGCGCGGCGGCGTGGAAGCGCTGCTCAAGCAAAACGGCGTGACGACCGTATACGGCGAAGCGACCATCGAAGGTGCGGGCGTTGTAACCTACGCGGGCGAGCGGCATGAAGCAAAACATATCCTGATCGCTGCGGGCGCGAAGCCGATCGTTCCCAGAATTCCCGGCGCGCACCTTCCCGGCGTGATGACAAGCGATGAACTGCTCGAATGCGAATGCGTGCCGGAGCGACTGCTCATCCTTGGCGGCGGCGTGATCGGCGTTGAAATGGCGGAGGTGTTCCGCGCGTTCGGCAGTCATGTGACCATTGTAGAAGCGCTCGACCGCATTTTGCCGCAGATGGACAAAGAAATCAGCCAGAACCTTACCATGCAAATCAAGAAGCGCGGCGTAGCGGTGCTCACGGGCAGTAAACTTCTGGAAATCAACCGTGAGGAAGACGCGCTGTGCTGCGTGATCGAAGGAAAGGAAAATATCCTTGCCGACGCCGTGCTGCTGGCGGTCGGTAGACGACCCGAACTCTCCGGTTTACTTGCGGGAGATCTGCAACTGGCGATGAACGGCGCGAAGATTGCGGTGAACGAAGCCTTTGAAACGAGCGTTCCCGGCATATACGCCATCGGCGATATCGCCAGCGATATCCAGCTTGCGCACATGGCGTCGGCGCAGGGTATCGCCTGCGTGGACGCGCTTTGCGGGCGCGAAACAGAAACTGAACTTCGGTATGTTCCCGCTTGCGTATACACCGATCCCGAGATCGGGAGCGTCGGGATGACCGAGGCGGAGGCGCGCGCGCAGGGTATCGAGGTAAGAACCGGAAAATTCGTGATGACCGCCAACGGCAGAACGTTGATTGCCGGCAGCGGACGTGGTTTCATCAAGCTGGTGTTTGAGGCGCAAACCGAGCGTCTGCTGGGCGCGCAAATGATGTGCGAGAATGCTACCGACATGATCGACGAATGTACGCTGGCGCTGGCAAACGGGCTGACGCGCGCGCAGATGCTCCGCGCCATTCGCCCGCACCCGACCTTTGTCGAAGGTTTACAGGAGGCGCTGGAGAGCATGGACGGGCGCGCCATCCACATGGCGCCCGCGCGCAAGCGCTGATTGAGTTTGCTATGAAATAATTGCATATATCCCGGCAAGAAGTCACAGGCATGCAGGATTTTCTGCATGCTTTGTGGTATATACCATGCGGAGGGGATGCCGATGACCATCCGCGAGGAGTGGGAAGCGCGGGAAGAAGCCATGCTTTCCCCGTATGCCGCAAAGAGCGCGGCGACCAAGGGACGCGAGCGCCCGATGGCGAAGTGCGATCTGCGCACGGAATTCCAGCGCGACCGCGACAGGCTGATTCACTGTAAGAGCTTCCGCAGGCTCAAATTCAAGACGCAGGTGTTCCTTTCTCCCGAGGGCGACCATTACCGCACGCGCCTGACGCACACGCTGGAAGTCGCGCAGGTCGCCAGAACGCTCGCGCGCTGTCTCCGGCTCAATGAGGATTTGACCGAAGCGATCGCGCTGGGGCACGATCTGGGGCACACGCCCTTCGGGCATACGGGCGAGCGCGCGCTTGACCGCCTCAATCCCGACGGCTTCCGACACAACGAGCAAAGCCTGCGCGTCGTGGACAAGCTGGAACGCGACGGCGGCTTGAACCTGACGTGGGAGGTGCGCGACGGCATCCGCAACCATTCGGGCGCGCAAAAGCCCGCCACGCTGGAAGGCGAATGCGTATCGCGCGCGGACAGGATCGCCTACATCAACCACGATATCGACGACGCGCTGCGCGCGGGCGTGCTCAAGGCGTTCGAGCTGCCCAGAAACTGCCTCGCGGTGCTCGGGAAAACGCACGGCGACAGAATCGACACGATGATTCGCGACATTGTCACCCAAAGCCGCGATAAACCGTTCGTCAGGATGAGCGACGAAGTACAGGCGGCGACCGACGAGCTGCGCGAATTCCTGTTTTCCCATGTATACCGCGATTCCTGGCGCGAGGCGGAGGAACGGCGCTGCGAACATGTCATCGACGCGCTCTACGAGCACTTTTGCGAGCACCCCAGCGAAATGCCGCTGGAATACATCACGATTTCCTATATCGAGGGCACAGTGCGCGCCGTGACCGACTATCTCGCCTGCATGACCGACCGATACGCCTTGCGCGTCTATCAGCAGCTTTTTATCCCTTCCGCGTTCCCCGTGCTGTGACGAAATCTGGCGAATATGCAGGAAAAACCGCGACTTTGGCGAATGATTAGGACGGGTGAGAAAAGCAATGGCTGAACGATTTCCATCCGCGTGGCTGGACGAACTGTTCGCGAGAGCGGACATCGTACAAGTGGTTTCCGCTTATCTCCCCCTGAAGAAGGATGGGCATAGATACTGGGGTCTGTGCCCATTTCACAACGAAAAGACGGCTTCCTTCAGCGTCAATCAGGAGCTCAACCTCTACCACTGCTTCGGCTGCAAGGCGGGCGGCAACGTGCTGCAGTTCCTCATGGAGATGGAGCGTCTGACGTTCGCGGAGGCGGCGCGCATGCTCGCCGAGCAGGTGCGTTTGCCGCTGCCAGCCATGACCTACGACCCGGGCTACGAACAGCGGCAGAGCCAGAACCAGCGGCTGTACGAGGTCAACAAAGCCGCCGCGCAGCATTATCATCAACTGCTGTGGACGGACGAGGGCAAGCAAGCGCTTTCCTATCTTTATGGGCGCGGGCTGGACGACGGGGTCATCAAGCGCTTCGGCATCGGCGCGAGTTCCTCGCAATGGCGCGATTTGACGGACAAGCTGCTCGCGGACGGATTCACGCTCGAGGAGCTCCGGCTTGCGGGCGTGACGGTCGTCAAGGAAGACAACGCCTTTGATATGTTCCGCGGCCGCGCCATCTTCCCCATCATCAACGTACGCGGGCAGGTGCTCGGCTTCGGCGGCAGGGCGATGGGCGACGCGCAGCCCAAATACCTCAACACCGCCGACACCCCGGTGTTTAACAAGCGCATGGGCGTGTACGCCGTCAACCTGCTCAAGAAGGTCAGAAATCTCAAGCGCGTGCTGCTGGTCGAGGGATACATGGACGTTGTGGCGCTGTCGCAGATGGGCGTGGTCGGCGTGGTGGCGACGCTCGGAACGGCGCTGACCGCCGAGCAGGCGCGGGCGATCAAGCGATACTGCGACGAAGTCTGGGTCGCCTACGACGGCGACAGTGCCGGGCAGCACGCGACGCTGCGCGCGCTGGACATCTTCGAGCAGGCGGCCATACCGGCGCGCGTGCTGGCGATCCCCGACGGGCTGGATCCGGACGAATTCATCCGCGAACGCGGCAGACAGGCGTTTGACGAACTCAAGCCCCTGCCGGCGACGGAATACCGTATGGCGCGCGTGCGCGAGGAGTTCGATCTGGCGACGCAGGAAGGGCGCACGGAATACGCCAAGCGCTGCGCGCAGCTGCTCCAGAAGGTGCGCGAGCCTGTGGAACTGGAGAACTATTTGCAGGCGCTCATGGTGCAGACGGGGTTCACGCGCGAAGTGCTGATTGCGCAGATGGGCGTGAAAGCGCCCGCCGCGTATGAACCGAGTAAAAAGAGGGAAAGATTAACAGCAAAGCGCGAATTGCCCGGTCATCGCGCGCTGCGCGCCGAACAAACGCTGCTTTCGCTGCTCGCGCGGGAGGTTTTGCCGCCCGGGATGGTGCGGGCGGAGGATTTCACGGAGGATCGTCTCCGCGCGTTTGCGGAGGAGATGCTCGCCGGGCGCAAAGCGGGCGTTGTGCTCAATCAATACGAGGACGACGCGGCGCGTACCTTTTTGAGCGAGGCGCTCTCCTGCGCGGACGACGCGGACGCGAAAGAAGCCGTGACCATCGCGGAGGATTGCCTGCGGAGCATGCGCGCAGAGCGCATACAGGCGCGTATCGCGGCGATCATGGAGGACATGCGCGCGCCCGATGCTGAAACTCCCCGAGACATAGCCATGAAAGAACTGATGGAGCTTACCAATGAGCTGAATCGCCTGAAGACGCGCGGCGCTGACAAGAAAGGATGAGAGGGCATTTGAGCATGCAAACGGATGTGAAGCAGGCAAAGCTGAACGAACTGTTCGAGACGGGCAAAGCAAAAGGCGTGATCACATACGACGAGATCATCACCCAGCTTTCCTCCTGCGAATTCGATCCAGAGCAAGTGGACGGCATCCTGGACACCTTTGAAGCGCTTGGCGTTGAAGTCGTCAAAGAAGCGGCGGACGCCGCCGCGTCCCAGACGACGCCCGTAGAGCCCGAAGTGGAGGATATCGACCTGACGGTGCCCGACGGCATCAGCATTGACGACCCCGTTCGCATGTATCTCAAGGAGATCGGCAAAGTGCCGCTGCTCACGGCGGATGAGGAAATCGACATCGCCAAACGCATGGAAAAGGGCGATAAGGAAGCCAAGCAAAAGCTCGCGGAAGCCAACCTGCGGCTGGTCGTGTCCATCGCCAAGCGTTATGTCGGGCGCGGCATGCTCTTTCTCGACCTGATTCAAGAGGGCAACCTCGGGCTCATCAAGGCGGTTGAAAAGTTCGATTACCGCAAGGGCTATAAGTTCTCGACCTACGCCACATGGTGGATTCGGCAGGCGATCACGCGCGCCATCGCCGATCAG
>CAZEIC010000093.1:0-10994 GCA_964512175.1 uncultured Oscillospiraceae bacterium
CCATTTCTTTTGCGAGCTTGGCGACCTCGCGGCGCTGGAACGCCTGAAAATCCTTGAACTGGCGGCTCGGCACGCGGTACTGGTTGTTGTGATACCCCTGATCGATGATGTATTCCGGGCGGAACGGGTAGCCGACCTCGCGCTCGAACTGCTCCAGGATGTACGGCGACACCGACGCGGAGTACCCGTACCAGTCCACGAATTTTTCGCGCTTGAGCTCGTCGAACACCAAGGTAAACTGGTGGAAGAACGTCGTGTAGCGGATCACGTCCACATACGGGTGCTCGGCGATGAACTTCCGCAGCCGCGCCATCGTGAAGGCGCGCGTCTTGGGCTGGCGCACGTCGAAGGTGATCTGATGCTCTACGTCCCGCCAGTCGTTCACCACGGCGTTGTACATGTGCACGGGGTCCCAAATGAGGTACGCCAGAAACGACACCGTGTAATCGTGGTACGGCGCGGGCGCGGGGATCGTCACGCAGCCGTCTGCATATCGCCACGCCTCCGGAGGGACGACCTCGCCCGTCGTGCGGTCGATGACCTCCCACCATCTCTGGATATCGTCGCGCTCGTTGACGCGCATCAGCTCGGGCGATACGCCGCGCATCAATTCGATGGTCAGCGCGCCGTCCGTCGCCGTGCAAAAGCCCGTCATCAGGTAGCACTGCTGCACTTCGTCGGGGTTCTTGCGCGCCCAGTCGTTGTCCTTGCGCGTGGTGTAGTAGGTGCTGTACACCTTCGCGCCGGCGTCGCGGAGCGCCTCGGGGAAGTCCGTGCCGTCGCAGTCGCGGATCGCGTCCGCGCCCCAGCGCGCCATCAGTTCCAGCGTCTCGGGCACGACGTCCCGATCCGTGGGGATGGTGACGCGCCCCGTTGCGGTTTCCTTCATGCTGCCTCCTCCATTAGCCCTTGATGCCGCCGCCCGTCACGCCCGCGATGATCTTCTCCGACAGGAAGATGTACAGCAGGAACGTGGGCATGAACACGATGACGACCGACGCGAACAGCCCGCCGAGCTTGCCCGTGCGCGTCATGGTGTCCACCATCATGTACAGCCCCGGCCCGACCGAGCGCAGGCGTTCCGAGCCGGCGAATATGAGCGCCATAAAGTATTCGTTCCATGTGCCGAGGAACAGGAAAATGCTCACCGTGATCAGCCCGGGCTGCGCCAGCGGCAGCATGATGAGCCAGAACGTGCGGATGGGCGTGCAGCCGTCGATCGCCGCCGCTTCTTCGTAGGTGCGCGGGAGCGAGCTGAAGAAGTTGAGCAGGAAGGTCGTCGTGAACGGCACGTTCATCAGCGTGTACAGGATGATCAGCGTCCAGCGCGAGCCGTTGAGCCGCAGGCGCGTCGTCATGCCGAAGACCGGCAGGATGACCATGATGCCCGGAATGCTCATGGAAAAAATGAAGCACGCCCGGATGAGCTTGTTGCCCACAAAGGAAAAGCGCGAGAGCACATACGCCGCGGGCGCGGATATCAAAATGATGAACGCCAGCGAACTGGTCGCATAGATCAGCGAGTTCATGAAATAGACCGATACGTTGTAGGAATTCCAAGCGGCGGCATAGTTCTCAAAATGCAGACCGCTTTGAAAGTTGAGCACCGTGCCCATGTTGATTTCCTTGGTGGTCGAAAGACTGGCGGCAAAGATCCACCCCAGCAGCACGACCGTGAACACCAGCCACAGAAGCACGATGATGTACGCCGGCAGCAGCCCGGTCTTCCGCTTTTTGATGGATGTGCGTTGATGATTCGCGCGCGTCATGGCAATTCTCCTTTGTCAAAACTCGATGCCGTCGTCGTGGATCAGCTTGTTGATGGCGAGGAAAATGAGCAGCACGCACGCCGCCATCACCACGCCGATCGCCGCGCCCGCGCCGGCGTTGCGCAGCGTGTTGCCGCGCGAGCCGAAGGTGATGTCGTACATCTGCACCATCGGCGTTACCGTGGACAGCTCTGTGTTTTGCGGACTGAACATTTTCGTCCACACAAAGAACGTGACGCTGTTGATGCTCCAGAACGTCAGGTTGGTCTTGAACACGCCCTTGAGCAGCGGCAGCGTGATATGGAAAAACTGACGCGGTTTGTTCGCGCCGTCAATGGTCGCCGCTTCAAACAGATCCGACGGGATGCGCTCGATGCCGCTGAGGAAAATCAGCATGTAATAGCCGACTGCGCCGAAACAGAACGCGATCAGCATCGACCAAAAGAGCATGTCCGTCCCCAGCCAGTTGATGGCGCGGAGCGATTCCAGCCCCAGCGCCTTGAACGTGCCCTTCATCAGGCCGTAATTCTTGTTGACAAAGACGTATTGCTTCCACATCGTCGCCAGCGCCACGGCGCTGACGATGTTGGGCAGGTAAATGGTCGCGCGGAAAAAGGATTTGCCCTTCATGCCGCTGGTCAGCACCACCGCCAGCAAAAGGCTTGTGAAGAGGACGATGGCGCCGCCCGCCAGCCAGATCACGCCGATGTTCTTGATGGCGGCGCGAAAGGTCAGCGAATCTACCAGCGACAGAAAGTTGTCAAACCCCGTGAACGTCCACTGGCTGATGTCCGCCGTGACGCTCTCCATCTGAAAAAAGCTCATCACCACGGTGCGGATCACGGGGTACAGGAACATGATCAGGAACGACAGCACGGCGGGCGTGATGAACAGAACGATCATCGACCTGCTCTTTCTCATCCCTCTTTTCCCCCTTTTGCTTTATATCGAAACGGGGTGGCAGCGCCGAAACGATGCCACCCGCGTTCTTCTGTTGCCGGTGATTATTTGTAGGCGGCTTCCATCGCGTCGATGAATTCCTGCGCGGTGAACGAGCCTTCAAACAGCTTGAGGCAGTTGGTCTGGAGCGTCGCGTTGATGTCGTTGTTGGCGTTGAGGCCCATGTTCCACTCGTACACGCCGGTCAGCGCGTTGAAGGCGTCGCGGCAGCCCGCCAGCGACGCGGGCCATTCGGTGTTGCGGGTGTCGGAGGGAATGCCGATCGACGTGGTGGCGATGAGTTGATCGCCTTCGCCGGAGGTCATCCGCATGATGAGATCAAAGGCCGCCTGACCGTTCTTGGAGGTCGCGGGGATGCCGAAGGCCTGCGCGCCGACGTTGGCGATGGTCGCGGGGTCTGCGCCGCCTTCGACGGTCGGGAAGTTGAACATGCCAAGCACCAGATCGGTGTTCTCGGTGCCCAGCGAGATCTCGTTGTACACCCAGGAAGCGTTGACGAGCATCGCGGTCGTGCCGAAGCCCAGTTCATACTCGCTGGCGGGATACGTGCCGGGGACGTTCTCCTCGAAATAGCCCAGCTTCTTCATTTCTTCGATCTTCTGGGCGGATGCGAGCGCGGCGGGATTCTCCGCCCAGTCGCCGTTGAGCACGAGTTCCTGCACGGCGGTCTGACCGATGGCGCGCGCCATCAGGAAGCCCAGCGTGTAGCCGACGTACGCGTCGTCCTGCGCGAAGGGCGCGTAGCCCGCGTTCTTGATCTTCTCGCAGACGTCCATCAGCTCCGCCCACGTAGCGGGCTCGGCGGTGATGCCAACTTCGTCAAAGATCGCCTTGTTGTAGAACACGCCCAAGGTGTAGGGCTGATAGGGGATGCACTTGAGGCTGCCCGCCCAGCCGCGCACGGCGGTGGGAAGCGCGGCGACGGCAAAGTCGTCATACCCGACGGCTTTCGCCATCTCTTCCAGATCCATCAGCTTGCCGCCCAGCGTTTCCGCCAGCAGCTGGAAGTCGGAGTCGAACAGGTCGACCTGCTCGCCCGCGTCGATCGCGGTTTCGATGATGGTTTTGACGTCGCGGCCCTTCCATTCCACATTGACCTTCACGCCCGTCTCGGCGGTGTACGCGTCGATCACCTGCTGAATGGCGATCGCCTGCGGTTCGGTGCTGGACCACATCGACCAGTACACAATGGCGTTTTCTTCCGCTGTCGCGACGGCGGACAGGGAGAGCAGCATTACGACTGCCAAAAGGATGCTCGTCAGCTTCTTCATGGGGTTTCCTCCTCTTCATTCTAGGCTCCGCCCGAGGGCAGATGCCTTATGCAAGCATCATACCCGCAGGGTTTGGAAAAAACTATGAGGAGGGATTATATCCTTGCCGTTCAAAATGCGATATGCGCGGGCAAATGCCGCGCTCCGAGCATCAGCGCACATAAAACGCTAAATACAGGACATATCTGAATGCACTTTCTGGCAAACAGATCGCCGCATCCTACCTTACGGCGCGATGCCCTGCCGCGCAGCCTCGGCGGTCACGTCGGATATCGCCTGATTGAGCGTCGTGGTTTCGCGCAGGTTTTCAAGCGCCGCAGGCCACGCGGTCAGCGCGCTTTCGTCGCCCACGATGACTTTGGTCATCTCCGCCTGCGCCACGGAATTGTAGATGAGGCTGTTCTTCGAGGGCAGCGACATGAACACGATATCGAAGTTGTAGTTGACGCGCCGCGCCTTTGTTTTGAACCACAGAAGCATCTCCTGCGCGCTTTGCAGGTTTTCTCTGCCGTAGGTCAGCTCGTTGTATTCGGTCATTTCGTATTGCTCGTCTTGCTTCCACTCGACCAAGTGCGACAGCAGCGACAGCGACGGATACAGCCGAAGCGGCGATACCGGAGCGTCCGACAGCGAATGGATGTCGCCGCCGCGCCGTTCCCAGTCCACGCCCTCCAGACCGTTGCGGTACATCGTGTCGAAGTCTTCCGACAGCAGCCAGTTGTAAAGTTCCAGTATCTTCGCCATTTTCTCGTCCGTCACGTTCGCGCCGAAATAGCTCTCCGACCAATGCAGGCTGGTCGTGAAGCGGTAGCACGCGCCGTCGTCCGCCTGCCATGAGGGCAGGATGAGCACCATGTCTTTCGCTTTGTCCAGCACGCCCGTCTCCGCCATATAGTTGATGACTTTGTAATACTGCCCGCAAATCACGCCGTTCCTGCCGTCCACAAAGCGCTTGAGCGCCTCGTGCGTGGACACGTAGGCGAAGTCCTTCGCCAGCAGCCCGTCCTGATACAGCAGGCGCATTTCCTCCAGCGCCGCCGCCGTTTTCTCCGAGCAGTACACGGGCATCCACCGCCCGTCCTCGAACATCCAGCCGCGCTCGGTGTTGCTCAATTCCGGGAACAGCGTTAGGTACACCGCCTCCAGCGTGTTTTGGTGCGTGGCGATCAGCCCGCCGGTATCGTCCTTGCCGTTGCCGTCCGGGTCGCCGTGGACAAACGCCGACAGCAGCGCGCGAAATTCCGCCCACGTTTCGGGCGCGGACAATTCCAGCGTCTCCATCCAATCCTTGCGCGCCATGATGCAGCGGTCCAGCGCCCACAGCGACTCGTCGGAATAGGTCAGCCTTGGGATCATGTAATACGCGCCGTTGTCGCGCTTGAAGCGCTCGTTATACGGCTGGTCGAGGTACGCCTCCAGCAGCGGGTATTCCGACATGTCTTTGGGGAGCGCGCGGATCTTGCCCTGCGTGATCCAGCTTTCGTAGGCGGACGTGCCGAGGATGTCGTTGGTGAAAACGTCGGGCAGCTCGTCCGAGGACGCGAATTGCTGCAGGCGCTCGGTATAGTTGTCGTAGGTCATGTTCACCGCGTCGAACACGACGTTGAACTTGTCCTCGACGTAGCGCTGCAGCGGGTCGCCGATCAATTCGTCCGTCACGTTCCAGAAGGCGACGCTGATGTGCATGGGCGCTTCCGCCGCGGGCTTTTGCGGCTCGGCGGCTTCGGGCGCGCACGCGCCCAGCGTCAGGCACAGCGCCAAAATACACAGCATCGACAATACGCGCATGGCGATTCCTCCTCTTTTCGGACAACATTATACCAGATAATACGATATCTCGTCCATCAAATCATTCTTTTTGTTGAAAGCGCGCGCCGAATCGTGTAAGATAGCATCGAACGGAGGCGAGAGGCGATGATCCGCTGGTTTCGGAAGCGGCATGTATACGCGCAGATGGCGTGCCTGTGCGCGCTCACGCTCGCGCTGCTGATCGCCTTCCTGCTGGGCGCGTACTACACCGCGGGCGAGAACGCGCGCAGGCAGAGCGACGAATACGCCCGGGGGCTGACCGCGCAGCTGCAGCGCACGGTCGAAAACAATTACAGCGCGTTCCAGAAGATCATCCGGCTCATCTCCTACAACCGCGACGTGCAGGCGTTCCTGCTCAGCCGCGACGAGGCGGAGCGCGTGGAGCTGTTCAGCGCGCTCAAGAGCGCCATCAGCGACGTATCCACGCTCAACGCGCAGATTCTGGACATCATCGTGGAAACGACTGACCACCAGTTCCTCAACCTCATCGACACGCTGATCATCCTGCCGAAGATGGATCTGGACGACAACGTTCTGCACACCAGCAGCCTCATCTGGCGGCGCATCATCAACACCAACATGAGCCTGCTCGTCATGGGGAAAAGCATCTACTCCATCAACAGCTACACGCAGACCAACCAGCGCATCGGCAACGTCTATCTGGTGCTGACCGCCAACGCCTTCGCCGGCTCCGAGCCCGTCGTGGGCGGCGACGGCAACGGCATGCAGCTATTTCTTGTGGACGAACACGACCGCCTGCTCTGGAGCGGCGCGTCCTCCACGCAGGAGGGCTACGACGCGCTGGACGCGAATGCCGACCGCCTCTATTACTACCTGCGCACGCCGCTGCCCAAGCTCGATTTCGCGATCGTCGCGGCGCAGGAAACGTCGCGCGGCGCTTTGAGCGGCAGCGAATGGCAGACGGGCTATCTGCTGGCGCTCGTGCTGCTGCTGCTGGCGATCATGCTGTTGTGGGGCTTGTGGGCGCGCAACCTCGTCAGCCCGCTGCGCCGCCTGCGCCTGTTCATCGAACGGCTGCGGCAGGAATCGCTGGAGGGGCTGGAGCAGCGCGTCGCGCTGACGGGGTATCGCGAGGTGGAGGTCATCGGCAGCGAGTTCAACGACCTGCTCACGCAGACGCGGCGGCTCACGCGCGAGCTTGTGCGCGCCAGCGGCGACCTCTACGAAAGCAAGCTGCTGGCAAAGCAATCCGAGCTTGCGCACCTGCGCAGCCAAATCAACCCGCATTTCCTGTACAACACGCTCGAAACGATGGTCGGCATCGCCTACACCAACAACCAGCCCGAGCTGGCGGAGATCGCGCGCGCGTTGAGCATCATCTTCAAGTTCAGCATCAAGGGCGAGAACATCGTGCCGCTGAAATCGGAATTCAAGATTGCCAGCAACTACGTCAGCATCCAGCATTACCGCTTCAGCGAGCGCTTCGACGTGCGTTATGAGATCGCCGAGGACTGCATGGAGCTGCTCGTGCCCAAGATGGTGCTGCAGCCGATCATCGAGAACGCCATCGTGCACGGCATCGAGCAGCAAAGCGGCTTTTGCCACCTGATGGTCGGCGCGCACCGGGACGGCGCGACGCTGTGCCTGACCGTGCGCGACGACGGCGCGGGCATCCCGGAGGAAACGCTTTCAGCGCTTGCGGGCAAGCTGCGCGCCGACGAGCGCCGCGCGGGCAGCGACGCGGATTCCGCGCACATCGGCATTCTCAATGTGGACAGCCGCATCAAGCTGCTGTACGGCGCGGGCTTTGGCATCACGCTCCAGAGCCGCGTCGGGGAGGGCACGCTCGTCACCATCACGCTGCCTGTGCAGGAGGGAGGACCGTCGTGAACAAAGTCATGATCGTGGACGACGAGCGCATGATCGTCAACAGCCTCGCGCTGGGGTTCGATTGGAAGCGCGCGGGCTTCGAGGTGGTCGCCACCGCGACGGGCGCGCGCGAGGCGCTCGCGCTGTTGGACAGCGTGTACCCGGACGTGGTGTTCACCGACATCAAAATGCCGGGCATGAACGGCATCGAGCTGATGACGGAGGCGCGCAAGCGGCATCCCGACGTGCAGTTCGTCGTTATCAGCGGGCACGCGGACTTCACTTACGCGCAAAAGGCGCTGCATCTGGGCGCGATCGCGTACTGTTTGAAGCCCTTGGAGGACGAGGACATCGAAAGCGCGCTGCGCGCCGCCGCGCGCGAGCTGGACACCGCCGCCGCGCTGCGCAGCGCCGCCCTGCGGCGGTTCTGGGAAGCGCCCACGCGGGAGACAGCGCGCGCGCTCGTCACCGCCGCGCTGCCCGCCGCCGCGCTTTGCGCGGAGGGCGGCTTGGGGGTCGGGCTGTCGCTGGGCGACGCTTCGCCGCTGCTGACTGGTAGCATGCGCTATGTCGATATCGCGGCGGACGACGGCATGCGGCTGTACCTGTTCGCCTCGGGGCTGGCGTATCTGGAAAGCCCTGCGTTTCAGGCGGCGCTGCTCGGCGCTGTGACCGACAGGCGCGTTTCCGCGTTCGTCTACGACCTGACCGACGCGCCCGACGCGCTGCTTGCCGAGCGCGTTGCGGATCTGCTGGACGACCTGTACGGCGCGTTCATGAACGGCGCGAGCCTGTGCCTTGGCAGAGCCGCGCCCCGTCCGCCGCACGACTTTGCGTTTACCGACGCGCTGGCGCTGCTTGCCAACAAAAACCGCGCGGGCGAGGTCGTCCAGCGCCTTTCGGCGATCGACCCCGACACGCGCGCGCGGCTGACCGTGCGCGACGCCGTGCGCATCCACAACTTATGCGAGGCGCTGCTGTGCCGCATGCGCAACCAGCCGTACCCCGGCGAGCGGCGCTACGCCTTCGAGCTCGTCCGGCTGTACGCGGACTTTGACCAGATGCTCGATTCGCTGCGCGGCAGACTGGACAAGGCGCTCAACGGCGCGGTGGACACCGACCGGCTGCGCAACGAAACGCTCGTGCAAATTTTGAAGGAATTGGGCGGCTGCTTTACCGAGAGCCTGTCGTTTCAGGACATCAGCGCGCGCTATCACATCAGCCCGAGCTACTTGAGCCAGCTTTTCAAGCGCGAGTTGGGCATGTCCTTCACGGAATACGTCACCAAGCTGCGCATCGCGTACGCCAAGGAACTGCTGGAAAGCACGTCCCTGCGCGTCGCCGAGGTCAGCAGCCGCGCGGGCTATGAAAACTACCTGCACTTCACCAAGCTGTTCAAGCGCGCGACCGGCAGCACGCCCAAGGAATACCGCGCCGCGCAGGCAAAGCGCGGCGGGTGATCCGCCGCCCTTCGCCGGGGGCGCTTTTGTCAATCCAGATCGAGCGCCGCCGTCGGTTTCAGCAGACCGTACAACACCCGCGCCACGGCGTTTAGGCACTCGCGGCCGCCGGGGTTGAAGCAGCTGACGACCGTTCCCAAATCGTCCGGCGCGCCGAACGCATAGGGCGTGTTGCTGATAACGACGACGGGCTTTTCGCGCTGCATCTCGCGGATGAAATCGCTGATCGCCGCGCCTGTTTTGTGGTAGTAATAATTTGTGGACACGATAACGTCCGCTTCTGCGACGCGGCGGCGCACGCGGTCATAGTCCGCCTCGGCGGGCGTGTTGGGGATCTCCACGGAGAACACGTTGTCCGAATAGCGGCACATTTCCTCCCACAGCAGCCCCGGGTGGCTGTAGAGGTTGTTGCTGCGCTCATGCGTGGGGAAGACCTGCTCGACCAGCAGCACCTTTTTGTCTTTGGATAGCGGCAGCAGGCTGTCGCGGTCGCGCTGCAAAAGCGTCGAGCGCTCCGCCGCTTCCTTCGCGGTGTCGTTGACAAAATCGCTATACATCGCGTCCTCCGCCCTGCTTGCGTCCACCACGCCCCCGTTTTGTGCCAGACCCATGTCCCAGCGCATCGACAGGATGCGCAGCACCTTTTCGTCCAGCTCCTTTTCCGGCAGTTCGCCGCTTTTCACCGCGTCCAGAATACGCTCGCAGATTTTGATGCGGATGGGGCTTTCGTCGCGGCAGAGGATCAAATCGCAGCCCGCCTGCAGCATGCGCACGATGGCTTCGGTCATCTCGCATTGCTTGAGCACGCCGCCCATCATCATGTTGTCCGTGGTGATCACGCCGCCAAAGCCCATTTCGCCGCGCAGGAACTCCGTCACCAGCGCGCGGCTCATGCCCGCGGGCGTTCCCTCCGGCACGCCCAGCGCCGGGTAGCTGGTGTGCGCGATCATGACGGCGGGCAGCCCCGCAGCGATCAGCGCGCGGTACGGCGCGATGTGCGTGTCCAGCAGCGCGCGGCGGTCCAGCTGCACGGATGGCAAGCCCCAGTGCGCGTCCGCCTCGGACTCGCCCCTGCCCGGGAAATGCTTGGCGGTGGCGATCAGGCTTTGCTCCTGAAAGCCTTTGAGCGTTTGCAGCGCGTACTCCGTCACGATCTCCGTGCGGTTGGAGTAGGCGCGCGTGCCGATCTCGGGGTTGCGCGGGTTGGTGTTCACGTCCACGGTGGGCGAATGGATCATGTTCGCGCCCAGCGCCCGCGCCTGCAGCGCGATCGCCTTGCCGACGCGGTACGCAAGCTGCGGGTCGCCCGCCGCCGCCAGCCCCATCGGGTGCGGGAAAAGCCGCTGCCCCGACAGCAGATCGTCGGAGGCGCTGCCTTCCTGATCGACGGTGAAGTGCAGCGGCACGGGGCGCCTTTTGTTCATGGCGATGGCGCGCAGATCGTTGAGCACGCCGGCGTACTCGCGCGCCGTGGAGACGATCGGCACGCGCGTCGCGCAGTCGCGGTTTTTGCCCGTGGGATAGTGCAGCGATTTTGCGGTCATCGCATCGATGCGCTCGCCGGGCTTGACGTCGTTGGTCAGCGTCATGAACCGGAAGCCCTGCGTGATGCGGAAGCCGCCTACGTGGTATTTCTGCACCAGCTCCACGATGTCGGGCGTGATCACGGGCCCTGAAAAGCCCAGCACCAGCAGTTGTCCGACCTTTTCCTCGAGGGTCATCGCCCCCAGCTTTTCACTGATCCATTGCGTTTTTTCCATTCTTTTTCTCCTCCTCACGGCTCGCCCAAGGCGGCGTATCCTGCAATTGCCGATAGAACAGCGCTTTCTGGCGCGCCTCGCATTCGCCCTCGTAATCCAGCGAGAAGAAGCGCTCCGATAAGCTTTCCAGCTGCG
>CAZEIC010000094.1:0-10525 GCA_964512175.1 uncultured Oscillospiraceae bacterium
CGAGGTGTCGCCAAAGCCGTAGCCGATGTTGAAGCCGAACGGCTTGCCGCCCGCCAGTCCCGAAGCCGAGCCCCAGTACCACGTGTTGTCATACGTCCACACGCCGCGCCCCCAGTCGAGCACGGCGAAGGAATGCGCGGGCGCGAAGAGGTATTCCCGGTCGTCAAAGCGCACAACGCCCTCGGCGCGCAGGCAGTTGATCTTCTGGTTGTAGTAAAACGCGCGCGGCTTTCCCGGGAAGGGCGTGGCGATGACCATGGAATCACGCGGCGCGCCCTGCAGCGTGATATCGAACAGCAGCGGCTTGCCCTTGCCCATGAAGTCGTACATGTGCCCGTAGAGCCTGCGCTGATTGCCGTCGTTCTCGAACGTCATCTGGTAATTCTTGCCGGACGCGTTGATATCGCCGCGCTCGCTGCTGGCGGGCAGCTTTCGCCTGCCCAGCGGGAACGCGCCCATACGCGAGGCGGTGTGCTGCCACGGCTGATCGAAATCGAGCAAGGAAATAGAATCCATGCTCATATAGCCGTTGTCGGCGATCGTCAGCGCGAGCGCGTAGCGCTGGCTGGTGATCAGGTAGTAATCCCACTCCTTAATGCGCAGCGGCGACGCTTTGACGCGCGCGCGGTCGTACCGCTTGACAAGCGAGGTCGCGTACCCCGCCTCGGTCAGCCGCCCGCGCTCGTCGTGCAGATGCCCCTCGGTCAGCTTTCGCTGCATGTCTCCTCCTCCGTCCATCGGACGCTTGCCAGCCACGCGCGCCCTGAAGCGACGCGCGCGAGGGCATTCTCTTTGGCGGGACCCCCCGGCAGCGAACGCGCCGCGACGCAGGTGTCCAGCGCAATCGCGGCGTACACGTCGGTATCGAAGGCGGGCGATACCGCCCGCATATCGGAAAGCGAAAGCGCGGACAGCGCGCACCCGCGCCGGATGCACTCGGCGACCAGATGCCCGGAAATCTCATGCGCGTCGCGGAAGGGCACGCCCTTTTTGACGAGATAATCCGCCAAATCGGTGGCGTTGGCAAAGCCGCCCTCGGCGGCGGCGTGCATCGCGGCCGCGTTGAAGCGCGTGGTCTTGAGCATTTCGGTGAACACATGCAGGCACTTGCAGAGCGTGTCGCGCGCGTCGAAGAAGCTCTCCTTGTCCTCCTGCATGTCCTTGTTATACGCCAGCGGCAGGCCCTTCATGACGGTCAGCAGCGCCGTCAAATCGCCGTACACCCTGCCCGTCTTGCCGCGAATCAATTCGGCAACATCGGGATTCTTTTTCTGCGGCATCATGCTGGAACCTGTCGAAAAGCCGTCGTCCAGCGTCGCGAAGCCGAACTCCGCGCTGCTCCAGAGCACGATTTCCTCGCAAAAGCGCGACAGGTGCATCATACAGATGGCGGCGGCGGACAGGTATTCCAGCAGAAAATCGCGGTCGGACACGCCGTCCAGACTGTTTTGCGTAATAGCGGCAAACCCCAGCTTTTTGGCGACAAACTCGCGGTCGAGCGGGTAGGTCGTGCCCGCGAGCGCGCCCGAGCCCAGCGGCATCACGTCGGCTTCCTTGCGTGCGCGCGCAAAACGCCCGATATCGCGCGAGAACATCTCGAAATACGCGAGCATGTGGTGCGCAAGCGTGATGGGCTGCGCGCGCTGCAAATGCGTGTACCCCGGCATCACGGTGTCGGCGTGACGCTCGGCGATTACAAGCAGCGCGTCGCACAGCGCGCAAAGCAGGCGCGCGGTGTCCTCGCACGCCTGTTTCGCATACATGCGCATGTCCAGCGCGACCTGATCGTTGCGGCTGCGCCCGGTGTGCAGGCGCTTGCCCGGTTCGCCGACGCGCTCGGTGAGCAGCTGCTCGACCAGCATGTGGATGTCCTCCGCCTCGGCGGGGAAATCCACCTTGCCCGCTTGCATGTCGGCGAGGATGGACGCAAGCCCTTCCTGAATCGCGCGCTCGTCGCCTGTCGAAATCAAGCCCTGCCGCGCGAGCATCTCGGCGTGCGCCATGCTACCGTGGATATCCTGCGCGAACAGGCGCTTGTCAAACGAGATGGACGAGTGAAAATCGTCCACCATCTGCTCCGTCGCCTTCTGGAAGCGACCGCCCCACAGTTTCTTGCTCACTTGTTCTCCTGTTTTTTCGTTTCCTCCAGCATCAGCGCGCGCACCGTCAGCGGCAGACCGAACAGGTTGATGAAGCCTTCGCTGTCATGGTGGCTGTACAGACCTTCGCTGTCGCCGAACGTCGCGATCTTTTCCATGTACAGCGAGTACGGGCTTTCGACCCCCGCGCCGATGACGTTGCCCTTGTAGAGCTTGAGCGTCGCCGTGCCGGTGACGGTCTTTTGCGTTTCGTCCACGAACGCGGACAGCGCCTCGCGCAGCGGCGTGTACCACTGACCGTTGTAGACCAAATCGGCGAATTTCAGCGCGATCTGTTGCTTATAATGCTGGGTTTCCTTATCGAGCGTGATTTCCTCGAGGTTGGCGTGCGCGGCGTAGAGCAGCGTGCCGCCCGGCGTTTCATACACGCCCCGGCTCTTCATGCCGACGAGGCGGTTTTCCACCATGTCCGCAATGCCAACGCCGTTGCGCGCGGCGATTTCGTTGGCTTTCGTCAACAGCTCCACGGCGGGCAGATACTCGCCGTTGATGGCGACCGGCGCGCCTTTCTCAAACGTGACCGTCACCATTTCGGGCTTGTCGGGCGCGTCCTCGGGCCAGACAGAAGTCATCAGCAGATCGTCCGGCGGGGCGTTTTCCGGGAATTCCAGCGCGCCGCCCTCGTGGCTCAAGTGCCAGATGTTCTTGTCCATGCTGTAGGGGCGCTTCTTGGTGACGGGCACGGGGATGCCGCGCGCGTTCGCGTAGTCGATCGCGTCCTCGCGGCTCTTGATGTCCCAGATGCGCCAAGGCGCGATGATCTGCATGTGCGGGTCAAACGCCTTGACCGTCAGTTCAAAACGCACCTGATCGTTGCCCTTGCCCGTGCAGCCGTGGCAGATGGCGGTACAGTTTTCCTTGTGCGCGATCTCCACCAGCCTTTTGGCGATCAGCGGACGCGCAAAGCTCGTGCCCAGCAGGTACTTGCCTTCATACACCGCGCCGCATTTGAGCGTCGGCCAGATAAAGTCCTCGACGAACTCTTTCTTCAAGTCCTCGATGTACAGCTTTTCCGCGCCCGATTTCTGCGCCTTTTCATGCAGCGGCGCGAGCTCCTCGCCCTGCCCCACGTCGCCCGCCATGCAGACCACGTCGCAGTCATAGTTCTCTTTGAGCCACGGGATGATGATGGATGTGTCCAACCCGCCCGAATACGCCAGCAATACCCTCAGCTTCGCCATGTTCCCTGCCTCCGTCCTTTGGATTCCGGAGGCATTATACTACGGTATGTATAATTATGCAATACCCTTGGGGCAGATTTTTTCATCAACAAGCGTGTTTGCAAGCGCCTGCATGTCGGCAAAGCGGTATTGCGCGGGATACCCCGCGTACAGCCCGTCCGGATCGAACAGCGCGCCCGCCATGCCCGCGTTCTTCCCGGCTTCCACGTCGATATCACGGTCGCCGATCATCACGCAGTCACGCGCGGGCAGCGCGTGTTTTTGCATGAGGTACAGCAGCGCGTCGGGCGCGGGCTTGCTGGGAAAGCCGTCCTGATTGGTGACATAATCGGCAAAGCAATCCGCCAGACCGTACCGCGCGACCGCGTCCACGCCCGACTGCCCGCGGTGCGTGTAGAGGTAGTTCCTGCCGCCGCGCGCGCAAACGGCGCGCAGCGCTTCGGGCGCGCCGGGGTAGGGGCGCATGCTCTCGTCGCCCTCTTCCTCGGCGTGCGCGTGGTAGCGCGAAAGCGCCTCGTCCGCGTCGCACCCATAGATGCGCGCGCATTCCTTGGCGGCGCAGGCTAGGCTGCGCTTGACCAGCACAAACAGGGGCGCATACGCCATGTCCACGCCCAGATCGGCAAGCCCTTTCTGGAACGCGCGCGTCACGCGCGGGTAGGTGTCAAACAGCGTGCCGTCAAAATCCCAGAAAAAGTACCGAAACAGCATACGCGCTCCTTCAAGATATCAGCATAAATATGCACCATAAAGGAATATTTACGCCGCTTTCGTATCGAGCTGGCTCGTGCAGTGCGGGCAGCGCGTCGCCTTGTCGTCGATCGCCTGACGGCAGTACGGGCACAGGCGCGGCTTGGGCGCTTCGGGCTGCTTCTTGCGCAGCTTGGACACGCCCTTGACGAACAGGAACACGCAAAACGCCATCAGCACAAAGTCGATGACCGTTTGCAGGAACATGCCGTAATTGAGCGTCGCCGCTCCCGCCTCCTGCGCCGCCGCGAGCGAAGCGTACGTAATGCCGTCCAGCGAGAGGAACAGCTCCTGAATATTGGGCGCGGACACCAGTCGGCTGATCAGCGGCATGAAAACGTCGCCCACCAGCGATGTGACGATCTTCCCGAACGCCGCGCCGATGATCACGCCGACCGCCATGTCGATCACATTGCCGCGAAGCGCGAACTTCTTGAATTCCTCGAGAAATTTCTTCATGTATATTCCCCTCCCGTATCATATCTTCCATATATTGTAGCACGCCGCGCGCGCGAATGCAAGTCAGCTTCTGCGCCACACCGCCGGGTGGAACAGAACGAGCAGCGGGAAAAACTCCAGCCTGCCCGCAAGCATCAGAAAAGACAAAACGATTTTCACCGGCGAGGACATCATGCCGAAATTGCCCATCGGCCCGACCAGCGAAAGCCCGGGGCCGATGTTGGACAGGCACGCGACCGCCGAGGTGAAGCTCGTCGTGGCATCCACGCCCTCAAGCGACACCGCCAGCGTGCCCAGCGCCAGCAGCGCGGCGTACAGGAAGAAAAACAGACCGATTTGCGAGAGCGTTTCCTCGTTGACCGACTTTCCGTCCATTTTCACGACCTGCACCTTGCGCGGCTGGAACGTGTGCCGCAATTCGCGCGCGACCATCTTGCAAAGAAGCACCACGCGCACGACCTTCACGCCGCCCGCCGTCGAGCCCGCACACGAGCCGATGACCATCAGCAGCACCAGCAGCATGCGCGAAAACTGCGGCCATAAATCGAAATTCGCGGTGGCGTAGCCCGTCGTGGACATGATGGAACCCACCTGAAAGCTGGAATACCGCAGCGCCGGGAAGAAGCCACCGTATGCCGGCAGCAGCGTCAGCGCGATGAGCGTCATGCTCAAAAGCGCTATCGCAATATAGACAATCAACTCGGTATTGCGCAGCGCGCCGCGCACGTCGCGCAGCAGCAGCCGGAAATAGACGGCGAAATTGATACCGAACAGGAACATGAACACCGTGATGATCACGTCGATCCACATGGAATCATACGCGCCGACGCTGAGGTTCTTGGTGGAAAAGCCGCCCGTGCCCGCCGTGCCGAAGGCGTGAAGCAGCGCGTCAAACAGCGGCATGCCCGCAAGCGCGAGCAGCGCGGTCTGCAGCAGCGTCATAACGGTATAGATGAAGTATAGGAGCTTCGCGGTGTCGCCCATTTTGGGCAGCAGCTTGGAAAAAACGGGCCCCGGGCTTTCGGCGCGCGCAAGATGCGCCACGCGCCCGCTCATCTTGGGCAGCAGCGCGAGCGTCAGCACCAGCACGCCCATACCGCCGATCCAATGCGTGAAGCTGCGCCAGAATAGCAGCCCGTTGGGCAGCGCTTCTACGTCGGACAGCACGGTCGCGCCCGTCGTCGTGAAGCCCGACACGCACTCGAAAAATGCGTCCGCGAAATTCGTCATGTCGCCGTTGAACAGGAACGGCAGACAGCCAAACAGCGACAGCAGCACCCACGCCAGCCCAGCGACCACGAACCCCTCGCGCGCGTAGAGCGTCACGGAATGCGGGCGCGGCAAAAACGCGCACGGCAGCCCGACCGCCAGCAACAGCGCGATCGTCCACAGAAACGCGGGCGCGTCGCCCTCGCCGTAGCCGATCGCCACGAACACGGACGGCAGCATGAACGCCGCCTCCATCAGAAGCAGCTTCCCCAGCAAACTGACGACAAGCTTCTTATTCACGCCGTACCCCTATCGCTTGACGGACAGCATGTCCGACAGGTCGGTAAGCATGGTGTCCTTGGTGATGATGATCACGCTGTCCCCCGCCTCGATCACGTCGTTGCCAAACGGCACGAGCACGCGCCCCTCGCGCACGATGACGGCGACCAGCGTGCTCTCGCGGATGTTCAAATCCTTCAGCGGTACGCGGATGTACGGCTGACCCGGCTGCGCGATGAACTCCAGCGCCTCGGCTTTGCCGTCCATGAGCCGGTACATGCGCTCGATCGCCGTGCCGCCGACGTTGCTGCGCGCGCGCACGGTGCGCGAGATGACGTTGCAGATGACCTGCTTGGGGCTAATGACGCTGTCCAGCCCCATCGTGGACATGAGTTCGGAATAATTCATGCGGTTGTTCTTGACGATGACCTTCTTCACGCCGCAGCGCGTGGCGTACAGCCCCGCCATGAAGTTTTCCTCGTCGCGGTCCGACAGCGTGACGAACGCGTCCATGTCGCGCAGCCCTTCGCCGTCGAGCAGCTCTTGGTCTGTGCCGTCGCCGACGATGACGTTCGCTTCCGGCAGGCTTTCGGACAGCGCCCGCGCCTTGTCAGGGTTGATTTCGATCAGCGAAACGTGCATGCCCATGGGGATGAGCATCGTCGCCAGATAATAGGCGATGCGGCTGCCGCCCATGAGCATGACGCGCTTGATGCGGTTGACGTTTTTGCCGAGCGCGTCGAAAAAGCCCGTGACCGTCGGGATGTCCGAGGCGACAAACACGCGGTCGCCCGGCTTGATGATGAAATCGCCGCGCGGGATGATCGGCGTATGGTCGCGCTCGACCGCGCAAAACAGCACCTGCGGCAGGCTTCTGTGCTTGTGATTCAAATCGCGAAGCTGCACGCCGACGACCGGGTCGCCCTCGGCGGCGCGGAAATCCATCATTTCCACGCGCCCGCGCGCGAACGTTTCCACGTTGTCGGCAAACGGGAAGCGCAGCATGCGGCTGATTTCGCGCGCCGTCGCGCGCTCGGGGTTCACGGCGTAGTCGATGGCAAGCTCTTTTTGCAAAAACGGCAGGCTTGCCAGATATTCCGGGTCGCGGATGCGCGCCACGGCGTACTTCGAGCCCAGCCGTTTGGCGGTCAGGCAGCAGAGCATGTTCGTTTCGTCGGACACGGTCGCGGCAATCACGATGTCCGCGTGCTGCGCGTCGGCTTCCGTCAGCGTATCGACACTCACGCCCGAGCCCTTGACGAACAGCGCGTCCAGCGTGTCCATGCTGCGCTGGAGCACGGCTTCGTCCCGGTCGATGATAATGATGTCGTGCCCCTCGCGAATCAGCTGATCCGCCAGCGAATACCCCATTTTGCCGTCGCCCACAATGATAATGCGCATATTTCCTCCATGTACCGTTTGGTACAGCAGGCATTATAGCAAGGAATCGCGCGGAAAGCAAGCCAGCCCTGATCAATCCCCGCTTTCGATATCGGCGCGGATCTCGGCGAGCAGCGTTTCCTTCGGGCGCGGCGCGTCGTGCCCCAGCAGCGCGATCTCGAAATCGCACGCCTCGAGGAAGGCAAGCAACGCGCGGTATTTTGCCGGGTCATGCCTGCCGCCGTTCTCGTAATGGTCGCCGCAATCCGCGTCGCCCATCACCAGCACGCCCCCGGGCGACAGGCGCGCCAGCACGCTGCCAAACGAGTGCGGCGCGTCAAACTCGAACAGCTCGCACGTCGCGCCGCCCAAATCGACCGTCATGCGCCCCTCGAAAGCGATATCGGCGGGCACGACGCGGATTTCACTGCGATCGACATACTCCTGCCGAATACACTCGTCGCAGAACGCGATCTCCTCGCCCGACGCGAGCCGCGCGCGCATGGACGCGTCGTCCCACGCCCATTGCCGCACGGCGCGCAGCTTATCGTCGGTCGCGCGCGAGGCGACGGTCAAGCCGCTGACGGCGTGCATACCAAACGTGTGATCCCAGTGCCAGTGCGTGAGGGCGGTCAAGCCGGGAAGCGGCAGACCTTCCGCTTGCAGCGCTTGGTAGAACGCTTGCACATGGCGCGCCGAATTGCCGGCATCCACGCAGAGCGACACCCTGTCGCCGCGCACATAGGTCAGCGTGGGACGGTCGGCGTATTCCGCGTGCGGAAAATAGTACAGCCTGTCCGACAATTTTTCCAGCCGCATGTTACACCTCCACCATCAACCCCCAGCGCATGCCGAAGCGGTCGACCAGCGAGCCGACGCACGGGCTGAACGTCGCCGAATGGATCGGCACGAGCACGTTCGCGCCCGGCAGCAGAATGTCCCACGCCTGCCGGACCTGCTCGGGCGTGTCCAGCGATACGGCAAGGAACAAGTCCGTCTGCGGCGCGCCGGAACCGGGCTCCAGCTCGTCGCACATGCGCACGCGCGCGCCGCACAGCGATATTTCGCTGTGGTACACATACTCGCGGAAGCGCTCCTCCACAAAGGGCAAATCTTTGGGGTCTGCGTCTTTATATTGAAGGAACACATACATTTCCACCGGGAACGCGCGCTTGTACAGCGCCAGCGCCTCCTGGCACTGACCGTGGAAATGGAACGTCGGGACGACCTGCATATTGCTCGCTCCTTTCGATTTTCCACCAGATTATACCAGAGTTCGCGCGGGAACACAAGAAAAACCGCCGCATACATTGATAGCCGCGCGTATGTCTGATATAATACCGCCTGTTACGGGAGGTGCGAAACATGATTGGGTTTCAATGCGATTACATGGAAACGGCACACGAGCGCGTGCTTGAAAAGCTCGCGGCATACGGCGCGCGGCAGTTCCCCGGCTACGGCGAGGACGAGGTCTGCGCGCGCGCGGCGGCGATGATACGCCAAAAAGCGCAATGCGAGAACACCGGCGTGCATTTTCTGGTCGGCGGTACGCAGGTCAACATGACGGTGATTGCCGCCGCGCTGCGCCCGCATCAGGGCGTGCTCTCCGCGCAGACGGGGCACATCAACGTGCACGAATCGGGCGCGATCGAGGCGACCGGGCATAAGGTGCTCGCGCTGCCATCGGGCGACGGCAAGCTCACCGGCGCGCAGATTCGCGAAGCCGTGCGCGCGCACCGCGCGGACGAGGCGTTCGAGCACATGGTACAGCCCGCGATGGTCTACATCTCCGACACCACCGAGGTCGGCACGGTGTACACGAAGGCGGAATTGATGGATGTTTCCAGCGCCTGCCGCGACACCGGGCTGCTTTTATACCTCGACGGCGCGCGCCTTGGGTATGCGCTGACGTGCGAGGGAAGCGACGTTCAGCTTTCCGACCTCGCGCGCCTGTGCGACGCGTTCACCATCGGCGGCACGAAGCAGGGCGCGCTGTTTGGCGAGGCGCTCGTCATCACAAACGACGCGCTCGCGCGCGATTTCCGCTATATCCTCAAGCAAAAGGGCGGCATGCTCGCAAAAGGATGGCTGCTGGGCGCGCAGTTCGAGGCGCTCATGGAAGACGACCTCTATTTCACGCTCGCCGCGCGCGCCAACGCGCTCGCGCTGAGCATCCGCGACGCGTTCCGGCAAAAGGGCGTTCGATTCCTTGCCGATTCGCCCTCCAACCAGCAGTTCCCCATATTAAAGGACGAGGACGCAAAGCGCCTCGCCCGGAAATATTCGTTCTCGACCATCCGCGTCATGGACGGCGGCATGACCTGCGTGCGCTTCTGCGCGAGCTGGGCGACGGAGGCATCCGCCGTGGACGCGCTGTGCCGCGATATCGCCGCGCTACCGCAGGATTGACAGCGAACTTTCCAGCTCGCGGCGCTCGCCGTAGACCGTGAGCGCCAGCGGCGCGCCGGATTCCAGCGTGAACGTCACGGCGCGCTCGGTCACTGCGATGTGGATCACGCGCTCGCGGTAGGTGAACCGGAAATCGTAACCCGTCCAGCCCTTGGGCAGGAACGGCGCGAACCGCAGCCCGCGCGCCGTGCGCATGCCCGCGAAGCCCTGCGCGATGGCAAGCCAGCTTCCCGACATGCTGGTGATGTGCAGCCCATCCTGCGTGTCGTTGTTGATGTTGTCCAAATCGAGCCGCGCCGTGCGCTTATACAGCGCCACGGCCTTTTCTTCATACCCCAGCTCGGCGGCAAGGATGGCGTGCACGCAGGGCGACAGGCTGCTTTCGTGCACGGTCAGCGGCTCGTAGAAGTCAAAGTTGCGCTTTTTGGTGTCCGCGTCGTACAAATGTCCGAGGAAATACAGCCCTTGGAGCACGTCCGCCTGCTTGATGAAGCACGAGCGCAGGATGCGGTCCCACGACCAATGCTGGTTGATCGGACGCTCGCTTTCCGGAATGGCGCTGGCGGGCATGATGTCCTTGTCAAGAAAGGTGTCGTGCTGCACGAAGATGCCGAGCTGCTTGTCTTCAGGCAGATACATATTGCTCGCGATCTCGAAAAAAAGTTTTAGCTCGTCCTCGGTGACGCCGAGCGCTTCGCG
>CAZEIC010000094.1:10535-10983 GCA_964512175.1 uncultured Oscillospiraceae bacterium
GCTTCGCGGCGTTCACGGCTCGCCAGCTCCGCCGCCTCGCGGCAAAACAGCAGGCACCAAGCCGCCATGCGGTTGGTATACCAGTTGTTGGCAACGTTGTTTTCGTATTCGTTGGGACCCGTCACGCCGTGGAGCATGTACTGCCCGGTGCGGCGGCACAGGTGCACGCGCCCGGCGAAAAACCGCGCGATGCCCAGCAGCACGGGCAAGCCCTCGCGCTGGGCGTAGCCCACGTCGCCCGTGTAGGTGATATAATTGAAGATGGCGTGCGCGATCGCGCCGTTGCGGTGGATTTCCTCAAACGTGATTTCCCATTCGTTGTGGCATTCCTCGCCCGTGAACGTCACCATCGGATAGAGCGCGCCCGGCAAGCCCTGCATGCGCGCGTTGTGGTACGCGCCGTCCAATTGTTTGTAGCGATATAACAGCAACTGTTTGGCGACCTTCT
>CAZEIC010000095.1:0-10820 GCA_964512175.1 uncultured Oscillospiraceae bacterium
CAATTATTTGTCCATCAACATCTATTCCGAGCTCATCAGCGAGGACATGGACCGCGCTATGGACACCGGCAAGCAATTGATTACCGATTACAACGAAGGCGATATAACCAAAGAAGACCTGCAGAGCAGCCTGAACCCGACGCTCAATCCCAGCGGCGTTTTTTTGATGCTGCTGGACGATCAACAAAAAGTGCTCGCTTATACCAATACCGCAGCGCCCTATTTCGCGGGTGAAACGGTGCGCCGGTTCATCGCGCGCATCGGCGAGGAGCGCACGCCCCTGATTTCCGCGCGCGGCGCGGGCAGGACGGCGCTCCTGCTCGGCGCGCCGCTGCTCGACGGGCAGCGCGTGACGGGGTATGTGCTGGTTGGCAAGGTCATGGCGGCGTTCGACGGCGCTTCGCACAGTTTCCGCGTCCGCCTGTTTTACTGCCTGACGATGATGCTTGTGTTGATTGCGCTCGCGTCGATGTACGCCGTGCGCCGCGTCGCGCGCCCTGCAAACGAACTCATGCGCGTGGCGGGAGAGCTGACGCTTGGCAGGTTGACGCACGTTGACGACGACCTGCCGGGCGAAATGGGCGAGATCGCGCGCGCGCTCAACCACATGACTTTCACGCTCGCGAACACCATCAGCGCGCTGCGATTTGAGAAAGAGACCATGACGCTCATCCTCGAGGGACTGACGGAGGGCATCATCGCCATCGACGGAAACGGCAAGCTGCTGCACGAAAACAAGGCGATCGGCAGCTTGCTCTCGGGCGCGGCGTATGCGCGCGTGCTGTCGGCGCTCAAGGACGCGCTGCGGGAGGGGACGGATTTTCCCATATCCGATAAGATCGTCGCGGGCGAGCGCGTGCTCCAGTATGTCATCGCGCCGCTTCCCGTGAATGAAAAGCGCAGGCGCGGCGTTATCGCGCTGGTGCGCGATATCACAGAGCAGGAACGGCTGGAACGCACGCGATATGATTATGTGGCGAACATCTCGCACGAGCTGCGCACGCCGCTTGCTTCGATGCGCGGCATCGCCGAGGGGTTGCGCGACGGGCTCGTGACGGACGAAGCGGAAAAACTGCGGTATTACAACATGATCGTGAGCGAGGTCTTGCGGCTATCGCGGCTTGTCAACGATATGCTGGAGCTTTCCAGCCTGCAATCCAACCCGGCGGCGTTCGATATGGAGCGCATCGACCCTGCCGAAATGCTCTATGAACTGCACGACCGCAGCGCGCGGCTGTTTGCGCAAAACGGGCGCACACTGACGCTTGCGCTGCCCGAAGAGCCGCTGCAAAGCATCCTCTCCAACGAGGACAGGCTGACGCAGGTGCTGACGATTTTCTTGGACAACGCGCTCAAATACACGCCCGAGGGCGGCGAAGTCTGGCTGGAAGCAAGCAACGCGCAGGGCGGCGTGCGCTTCTGCGTTCGGGATACGGGCGTTGGCATGGACGAAGAAACCATGCGCCGCGCGTTCGACCGTTTCCATCAGGCGGAGCGCGGGCGCTCTGACAAGGGCAGCGGGCTGGGCTTGTCGATTGCCAAGGAGATTCTCGCTAAGCTCGACCTGCAAATCGGCGTGGAAAGCAAGCTGGGCGAGGGCAGCGCGTTCTTCTTCACCGTACCGGGGATGACTACGCAGCCGCCTCTCCCCCACCGTTAAAGCGATTACTCGTCTATAAAATCGGTCGCCGTGGACATGCCCATGACCTCCGTCACCGGCAGGGAGAACACGATGCCTTTCCCGGGCATGTGCAGCCCCGCACCCTTGACGATCGCCTGCATGACGGGCAGTTTATCTTCCTTGGGGACGACGATCAGCAGCATTTCCTTTTCGGGCTGGATGACCATGCCGAAAAACTGCTCGGCATTTTGCAACCCCGCGCCGCGCGCGTGCACCATCGTGCCGCCGCGCGCGCCCGCGCCCCTGGCGATATCCATCACGGCGTCCGAAAAGCCGCGGTTGACGATGGTGACGATCAATTCGTTAGCGGGTGCTTCCATAGGCTGTTCCTCCTCCTTGCCTGCGCTTGATTGTCCTGAACCCGAGAGTATTTCGAGCGTGCGCGCGCCGCCTACGCTCGACAGCGGCACGGTGAACGTGATGCCGTGCCCCGGGCGGGTCAAATCGAGCGCCTTGGTGAGCCGCCTGATGGCGGAGGGCACGCATTCGCTGCGGATGGCGCTGACGATGACGTCCTTGGCGGAATCCGTCAGCCCCAGCAGCCCCAGCACGTCGGGATGCGCCATGCCCGAGCCGAGCATCAGGCAGTGATAGAGCGCGCCGTCGCGCGCAACGGCGGAGGCGACCGCCTCCCCCTTGCCCCTGTCTACAATGGATATGAGCAATTTCAGGTGCATCTGCGCCCTCCTATTATACGTCGATGATTTCGTCGTCCGTGCCCTCGGGCGCGGCGGCTTTGCGGGACTTGACGTGATAGACCAAACCCAGAATTTGAATTGTTACTAGCGGTGTCATGGCGACCATCGCAACCACGCCGAACGCGTCGCGCAGCATATCGCCGCCGACCGCGCCGCACGCGCCCATCGCGAACGGCAGGATGAACGTCGCCGTCATAGGTCCTGACGCTACGCCGCCCGAGTCAAAGGCGATGGCGGTGAAGATGGGGTCGGTCACGAAGGATAGCCCCAGCGCGAGCGCGTAGCCCGGGATGATGAGCCACCAGATGGAAAGCCCGGTCAGCACGCGCAGCATGGCAAGCCCGACCGCGCACGCCACGCCGATGGACAGGCTTTTCATCATCGCGCCCCGGCTGATCGCCCCGGCGGTGATCGTCTCCACCTGCTCGTTGAGCACGTGCACGGCGGGCTCCGCCTTGACCACGAAATACCCCATCAGCATGCCGATGAACACGATCAGATATCGGTAATCGGAGCGTGCGAGCATGTCGCCCAAGTGCGTGCCCATCGGTAAAAAGCCTACGTTCACGCCCGCGAGGAACAGCGAAAGCCCGATATACGTGTACAGCACGCCGACCAGTATCGGGCGCAGCGCGCGAAACGGCAGCTTCAAAAAGAAGATTTGACAAACGAGGAACAGCGCCACGATCGGCGAAAGCGCGAGCGCGACCTCGCCAAAGTAATGCGGCAGCGCGGCGAGGAACAGCGAAAGCAACTCGCCGGTATCCGCCGGGTTTTGCGCGGCGGCGATGACCGCGTCGCTCTTGGCATCCGGGAAAAAGAGGCTGAGGATCATGATGGCGAGAATGGGACCTACCGAGCACAGCGCGACAAAACCGAAGCTGTCGTCGCGCGAACTCGCGCCGGCGCGGATGTTGGCGACGCCAACGCCCATCGCGAGGATGAACGGCACGGTGATCGGCCCCGTCGTCACGCCGCCGGAATCAAACGCGACCGCCAGAAAATCCGGATTGATGAGCGCGCCGAATCCAAACACAATGGGATAGAGCAGCAATAGCAGCGTTTTGAGCTGTATCTTGAACACGATGCGCAGCAGCGAGAGCACCAGAAATACGCCCACGCCCGCGCTGACCGTCAATATGATCGTCGCGTCCGGGATGGCGGGCACTTGCTTGGCGAGCACCGTCAAATCGGGCTCGGCGACCGTGATGAGCAAGCCCAGCAGGAAACCGCCGATGATGACGAGCCAGAGCTTGCGCGATTTTGTCAGGAATGCGCCCATGTGTTCGCCGATGGGCATCATCGCCATGTCCGCGCCCAACGTGAACAAGCCCATGCCGATCACCATGAGCACCGCGCCCGAAAAAAAGAGCGTCAACGTCCCCAGCGGCACAGGCGTGAGCGCAAGCCCCAGCAGCAGTACAAGCAGCGTGATGGGCAGCACGGAAGACAGTGATTCCGTGACCTTGGTGGAAAGTTTTTTACTCCATGCGCGTCGTTTCGGTTCCAAAGTAGATAGTTGATGCTTAATCCTCGCCCGCAATCGTGTACCTCCATCCGTTATGTTTCTTTCTACCTATTTATATTAACATACCCCCGCTGGAAATGCAAGCCATGAAATAGTTACTTTCGTTCTGATGAAATAGTCACTTTCGTTCTGGCGGCGCTTGCTTTCACGGCAAAAAAGTGTCATACTGATATTCAGCACACCCATCACGGAGGTCATCGCTATGATCAGGCAGGACACCATCGCGGCGCTTGGCACCGCGCCCGGAAGAAGCGGCATTACCATCGTGCGCGTCAGCGGCGACCGCGCGGAAGCGTTGCTGACCGCGCTTTTTACGCCCGAGCGGACGTTTGAGACGCACCGCATGGAATACGGGCACATCCAGTACGCGGGCGAATTGATCGACGAGTGCATGGCGGTGCTGATGCGCGCGCCCAAGAGCTATACGCGCGAAGACGTGGCGGAAATCTACCTGCACGGCGGCGACTGGACGGCGGAGAAAACGCTTCAGGCGCTGTTTGCGCTGGGTGCGCGCCCTGCCGAACCGGGCGAGTTCACGCGGCGTGCGTTCGAGAACGGACGCATCGATTTGTCGCGCGCCGAGGCGGTCATGCAGCTCATTTCCGCGTCCGGCGAGCGCGGCGCGAAAGCGGCGCTCCGCCAGCTCGAGGGCGGCGCGAGCGCGTTTATCAAGGACGCGCAGGGTACGCTGCTCTCCCTGCTTTCCGGCGTTGCCGCGGCGCTTGATTTCCCCGACGAGGTGGACGAACAACAGACGGCGCGCGAAGTCGCCGAAGGCGCGCGGGCGGTCGCGCGCACGCTGCTTACCGCCTGCGACGAACGCGCGGCGAAGCTGCTGTCCACCGGGCTTACGACCGTGCTGTGCGGTCTGCCCAACGTCGGTAAATCGTCGCTGCTCAACCTGCTGCTTTCCTCCGAGCGCGCCATCGTCTCTGATACGCCGGGCACGACGCGCGACATTGTTTCCGGCACGCTGTATGTGGACGGCGTTCGCGTCGAACTGCACGACACCGCCGGTATCCGCGAAAGCGGCGAAGCGGTCGAGCGCATCGGCGTTCAACGGTCGATGCGCGCCATTCAGACGGCGGACTGCGCGCTGCTCGTGCTGGACGCGACGCGCGCGCCGCGCGAGGAGGAGCAGGCGTTGATGCTGTCGCTGGGCGATACGCCGCACGGGATAGTGCTCAACAAGCGCGATTTGTCGCCAACGGTTTCCGACGAAGCGCTGATCGCGCAATTCCTGTCCGCGTGCGCGCCGGACGCGCGGGCGCGCGCGGAAGCGCTGCATGCAAGCGGCGCGCTGCTTACGCTCTCCGCGAGGAACGGCGAGGGGCTCGCGGGGCTACGGCAATTGCTGTCCGCATTTGTTCGCACACCGCAGGACACAATACTGGTAAACGCCCGCCATATTCAGCTGGCGCGCGCGGCGGCGGCGCAGCTTACGGAAGCCGCCGACGCGCTGGAAAGCGGCGTATCCCTCGACGTGATCGACGTGCTGCTGCAGGGCGCGCTGCAAACGCTCGGCGCTATCACGGGCGAGGACGTGACGGAGCGTCTGCTGGACGACATCTTTTCGCAATTCTGCGTCGGGAAATAACGCGACATCGCATCGCGATAAAACTTCCGCGGATTGATGGAGAAAGGATTGAAATTTTTCCTTCAATCTGTTATACTTCCTCTAGTAAAGCATATTAAGGAATGACTGCATGGAATTTGCGCTTCAAGTCCGACAACACCCGAATGCCCGCTATTATGAAACCCTGACAGCCCTCGCGAGAAGCGAGTTACATTGTATGCTGCTCGCCTGCGGCGTTGACGCGACGCCCTATGAAAAAACGCTCGGCGGTTCATCCTTTCTTTGCTTTGAGACTGCTCAATTGACGGATAGGCAGCTGCGGTTTCTCTGCGCGCACTCGGCGCGCGGGCTGGTCTGCACGGTGGAAAACGGGCTGTTGCGCCCGCTGGACGTTCCGGAGGACGGCTTTCTGCCGCCCGACATGCCCGAAATTCTCAAATACAAGGGCAAAACCAACACGGCATTTACGCATCTGCTCATCAACATCGCGCTGTCGGCAAGCGGTCTTGCGGCGGGCGACGCTCCTGTTTCCCTGCTCGACCCGCTGTGCGGGCGCGGAACGACGCTGTTTTGTGCGTTTACTCGCGGGATGGACGCGTGCGGCGCGGATATAGACGGAAAGGAACTGCGCAATGGCATCCAGTTTGCATCAAAGTACCTGCAATACCATAAGATTAAGCATCAGATGGCGGCCTCCGGGCTGACGGCTGCCGGCGGTCGGAACGCGCCGAGCACCCGTTTTACCGCGACGAAGAACGGCGAGCGCCATTCGCTGACGTTCCTTCAGGCGGACGCGCAGGCGATAGCGGGCTTTCTGCGCGGCGAGCGTTATGATATCATCGTCGCTGATTTGCCCTATGGCGTGCAGCACGCGCCGCGCGAGGGCGGCAAGGACGCTTCGTTCCTATCGCTGCTCGCCCGTTCGCTTCCCGGCTGGCGCGCGCTTCTTCGCCCCGGAGGCGCGATGGCGCTTGCCTTCAACACATACACGCTCGACAAGCATCTTTTGATACAGCATCTGGAAAAAGCAGGTCTCGCGCCCCTGACCGACCCGCCTTATCACGATTTTTCACACTGGGTCGAGCAAGCGGTCAATCGCGACGTCGTCGTTGCCCGAAACGAACGCCTTTCATCATGAACTTCATGGCATATTTAAGGAGGAAACCGTTTTGTCTGAACAGAATTTCGAGAAAATGACCGTGATCGAGCTGCGAAAAGCCGCCAAGGATTATGGCGTAACGCTCGGCGCGGGCATCACGAAAGCCGGTATCATCGAAAAACTGAAGAACATACAGGCGAATGCTTCCGCTTCCACGCCTGTTGAACATACGGCGCCCGAACCCGAGCAGCAGCCGAAGCCGGAAAGTCAACCGCAGCATTCCCCCGCGCAGCCGCCGGTCAACGCGCGGCACGCCGCCATTCTGGTGGATCCAGAGCCAGATATCGACGACGATATCCCCGTATTAACGCCCAATCCGTCGCTACGCATTCCCCCGCGCCAGCCAGAGCCGCAGCCTCGGCTCGAGCGTCCCGCGCCGCAGCCTTCGCCGCATGCCGCCAACCGCCCCGCGTTCACGCTCGAGGGCGTTCGCGCATGGCACAATCCGCGCACCTCGCAGCAGTCGGGCGGCGGCTACGCGCCGCGCTCGCAAGCGCCGTCCTGGCAGCAGCGCGCGCCGCAGCAGCGCGCGCCCATGCAGCCGAGGCAGGAGCAGCGTCCCGCGCCGCAGCGGCAGGTATACCGCTTCGGGCCGGACATCTCCGAGCCCGCGCAGCCGGAATATTACAACAATCAGCAGCAGAGCGATTACAGGCAGCCGCAGGGGTATTATCCGCCGCAGCCGCAGCCGCAACCGCAGCCGCCGGAGTATCCGCAGCAGAACTATGCGCCGCAGCCGCCTGCCGGTTACGGCGCGCCGCAGGGCGCGTACCCGCCTTATCAGCAGCAACAGGGATACGCCCAACCCGAGTACCATCCGCGCAGAGAAAACGGCGCGTTCTTCCGCGAGCTTGGCACGTCCAATCCTGCCGTGCCCGAAATGCTTGCGACGGGCGAATGCGGCGACGGCGCGGGCGTGCTGGAGACGCATCCCGACGGTTACGGCTTCCTGCGCACGGGCAATTATCTGCCCGGCAAGCTCGATGTGTACGTTTCCAACGCGCAGATCCGCCGCTTCAACCTGCGCTCGGGCGATTACATCGTCGGCAAAACACGCCCCCAGCGCGAGGGCGATCGGTACGGCGCGCTGCTGTACATCACCGAAATCAACGGGCGCTCGCCCGACGAACCCGTGACGCGCTCCGCTTTTGAAGACCTTACGCCCGTGTATCCCGACAGGCGCATCACGCTGTCGGACGCGGAAAACAACGATATGGTGCTCCGCCTGATCGACTTGATGTCGCCCATTGGCTTCGGGCAGCGCGCCATGGTCGTTTCGCCGCCCAAGGCGGGTAAAACGACCGTGCTCAAGAAGATCGCCTGCGCCATCGGCAAGCGTTATCCCGACGCGCACCTGATGATGCTGCTTGTGGACGAACGCCCCGAGGAGGTCACCGACCTTCGGGAATCGGTGACGGGCGAAGTGCTGTATTCGACGTTCGACGAGCCGCCTGAAAACCATGTGCGCATATCGGAACTCGTATTGGAGCGCGCGATGCGGCTGGTGGAGCAAGGCAAGGATGTCGTCATCCTGCTGGACAGCCTGACGCGCCTCTCGCGCGCGTACAACGCCGTCGCGCCGCAAACCAGCCGCGTGATGTCTGGCGGGCTGGCGGCGGGCGTACTCAACAAGCCCAAGCGCTTCTTCGGCGCGGCGCGGAACGTGCGGCAGGGCGGCAGCCTGACGGTCATTGCCACGGCGCTGGTGGATACAGGCTCGCGCATGGACGACGTGATTTTTGAGGAATTTAAGGGCACGGGCAACATGGAGCTCAACCTCGACCGCCGCTTGAGCGAAAAGCGCGTGTTCCCCGCCGTGCACATCGGCAAATCGGGCACGCGGCACGAGGAAATGCTGCTGTCCGAAAAGGAAATGGGCTGCGTGCGCGATATCCGCGATATGCTTGCCACCACCAACGAATCCGACGCGACCGAGCAGCTCCTGTCCATGATGGAGAAAACGCGCGACAACGACGACCTCATCGCGCGCATGAAGGACTGGCTGACGCTGATGCGCCAGTAAGCCATTCTACGCGTTGCGAGCGTTGCAGGTTTCTGGTTTATTCTTCCACTTTTTGTGCGCCATCCCGCCATTTTTCTGGTTGACGAGGCTCCGAAATCATGCTATACTTACTCCCGTGCGATTGACCGTCGCGCATTGTGGAGAAGTCGCCTAGCTTGGTCGAGGGCGCACGATTGGAAATCGTGTAGGCGTTAATCGCGTCTCGAGGGTTCGAATCCCTCCTTCTCCGCCATAAAAGGACGTCAATCTCGATACGAGGTTGGCGTCCTTTTTGTATGAGTGGAAAGGGTTGATTTGTAAGGGATTGTGCTCGTTGGGCAGTCAGTGGAGCAACATGATCGCAAGGTTTTTCAACTCATCAGAATACATATATTGCCATTCTTCCGACATGCTTACACAAATGCTCAAGGTGGGTGCAAAAAAATGCACCCACCTCAAATTGGTTGTCCATTAACATTGGCTAGCTTGTACGGTTTGGTACATACTTGGTATTACATCAGGAGATTTCTATACAAGATTAGGGTTGGACGGCAGTTGCTGTGGATGGGGCCAGTTGTATCGTATCGCGCATGGCAAGTAACCGAGCACCAATGCCTTCTTCTGCTTCTACAAACCAATCCATTTCCACAATTAAAACCCCACCATCATTCAATGAAAGACAGTTGTATTCAACCACCCGGCTTTTTGCAGTTGTGCCTTCGCACATACGGAGAACCTTCATTGGCTGCCCATTCAGATCATCTTCGTTGACTGCACCTTCAATGTCTTCCTGAATTATCAGCCCTTGAACCACTTCGTCCAAAGTAAATCCATTCACACGGTGAATGCTCATAAAACAACGTGGGTAATCACCTTCGGGCTGATTTCGCCATGTGAACTCATCCACACCATCAACTGAACTGTTCGAAAAATAGGCATCATCATAGACAAGGGTATAAGAGTTATCACCGCTGCCCGTCATCTCAATTGGTTTTTCGGGCTGGAAAGGCTGCCCCTCTCCCTCTGCAAAAGCTGTGGCACCGGTAATAAGTAACAGGAGGAGAGATAGCAATTGTAAGGGACTTTTTCATTTGAAAACCTCTTTCTTTGTAGTGTCAATTATTAAACGAAATAAAGCTACTGTCTATTCCCCACAATCGAATCATGAAGTAACAGCTACGATATCTTGTTCGGGGAAACAGGGTGTAAAACCTTGAAACGAACTGCTTACAGAGCAAATGCTTTTGGTACATGGATCACGCTATTACCCCTAAACAAGAAATTGATACTGCCCTCTCGATTCACTGTCCCCTTCACCACCAGTAGCCTCCAAAGCTGCTCATCCCAAGAATCTAAGACGAGGGGGCTAGTCATTAACGCGTCGACGAACCCTCTTAATTCCCGCTCGCGAGTCGCCTTGTCCGCAAGCTCGGAGTTCAGCTTCTCAAGCCGCTCCGTAGCCTTCTGATGCCTGTTAACCAAACCGTTATAGCGTTTATTGAACGCATCCTGGTCTTGGGCTTTTTCAGCGTTCTCATAAACACACGCGCTGACCAGGCCGGAAACCAGAGCGATTTCATCGTTCGCCTTCGCAATCTGGGCATCCAGCTTCGAGTGGTCGGAAAGCATTTCCAGCATGAGCCTGCAATCCGCAATGACCTGCTCCCTGTTGCCCATCAGCTGATTGTAGGCTTTCAGGAACATTGCCTTGATCTCATCTTCCGTCAGGTGCGGGGTCGCGCATTTGTGCTCACCATTAAATTTGGCATTGCAGCGCCAGATCACCTTGCGGTACTTGTCGGTGGAATGCCAGACCTTCTGCCCGAAAAAGGCGCCGCAATCGGCGCAGACCAGCTTGGAGGAAAACACGCTGCTACCGCTGTAGTGACTGCCAATGCCTTTGCGGCGCTCGATCTCGGCCTGCACCAGATCAAATTCCTTAGGGCTGATAATTCCCTCGTGACTACCTTCCACATAGAACTGCGGCACCTCACCAGTGTTGGTTTTCATTCGCTTGGTCAGGAAATCGACCGTGAAACGCTTTTGCAGCAAGGCGTCGCCCTTATACTTCTCGTTGGTCAGGATGCTGTTTATCGTGGTCTGGCTCCATTTCTGTTTACCGGAAGGAGTGGGTATGCTGTTTGCATCCAGATGGCGGCAAATGCCAGCAGGGGTT
>CAZEIC010000096.1:0-10274 GCA_964512175.1 uncultured Oscillospiraceae bacterium
GAACCAGATTCAGGTGACAAAGCATGACGCCCTTGGGCTTTCCGGTGGTGCCGGAGGTGTAAACCAAGCCGACCAAGTCGTCGGGGCGGGGCTTTTCCAGGGGCGCTTCGCTTTTCGGCGCGTCAAGCAGCGCCTGTGGCGCGATAATTCGCCCCGTGAAGCCTTCGATCCGCGCCTCGTGCTCCGGGGTCGACACGACGATCTCCACGCCGGCGTCTTCCAGCATAAACAGGAGGCGATCCGTGGGATAGTCGAAATTCATCGGCAAATAGGCCGCGCCCGTCTTGAGCACGGCTAGTTTCGTCGCTGGCATCCAGTTGTCGCGATCCAAAAGCACGCCAACCACTTTGCCGCGCCCCGCGCCCATGGCGGCCAGCGCGCGGGCCAGCGCGTCCGTCATTTCATCCAATTGCGCGTAGGTCAGCCCGGCGGTCTCGTCGCACAGAGCCAGATTGTCCGGATAGAGGCGAACGCTCTTCGCAAACACCTCGGTAAGCGTGCGCTCCGGCGGCAGCGTCAGATCTCCGGACGTCTCGTTTTGCGCGAGCCACGCGTACTGCGCTTCGGGCAGATCCACGAGCTGCGCAAGCGTTTGCGGCGCCTCATCCGCCATGCGCTGCAATACGACCGCCAACTGATCTGCAAAATTCTCGATTAGATCGTGATCGTACAGCGCGTCCGAATACGAGAGAATCAGCTTCAACCCGTCCGCTCCGTGTCGCGCGTTGACCACCAGATCCATCGTCAGGGACTGATCGTCGATGGCAACCGGGCGGGCGGTCAGCTCCCCGATGCGATAGACGGGCGTTTCCTCCAGATCGTTGAACACCACGTCGTACACGGGATTGCGCGTGGCGCCCAATTCCGGGGCCAGCTTTTCGAAGCTGAAGGACTGATACTTGCGCGCGCTCTCCAATTGACGGCGCACATATCGGACGAAATCCTCTGCGGAATCGCTTGCGGAAAAGGCGATGCGTATCGGCAAAATGCCCGCGAACATGCCGATCATGTCGGACGTCTGCGGCAGGGTGCGGCCGTTCATGGCCATGCCCAGCACGAGGTCTTCGCCGGATACATACCGCCCCAACGTCAGCGCCAGCGCTGCGAACACGAGCGTGCTGCCCGTCGCGCCCAGCGCGCGCGCCTTGTCCGTCAGCGCCGCATACGTTTCGCTGTCGATCGATAGACGGCGCTTGCAATTGGCCACGGGCTGTATTCGGGGGCGCGGGCCGCGAAGGGGCATTTCGTTTTCGGGAAGCCCGTCTGCAAACTCCGCGCGGAAATACGCGCGGGCGTTCTGGTCTTCGGGCGCGTCGGCCTCGCTCAGCGCGTAGTCCAGATAATCGACGCCCACCTCGGGCAGCGCTTCCTCCGCGGCATACAGCGTCCATAGGTCGCGCAGCAGGGCGGGGCTGCTCATGCCGTCAAGGACGATGTGGTGAAAGCCCATGTAGAGAATCGTCTCTTCGCCCTCGATCAGCGCGAAGCGGCAAAGCGGCGCCCGGGACAGATCGTAGGGCAGATCATGCCGATTGACGACCTGCTGCAAGTCTTCCCCGGCCATCGGCCATTTGTCCAGCGGAACGCGAACCGCCTCCGCCACCTTTTGCACCCATTCATCCGCTTCGTAGACAAAATAGCTTCGGAGAATCCTGTGCCGCGCGACGAGCGCGTTCAGCGCCTGCTCAAGCCGCTCTTCGTCCACCGCGCCTTCGAGGGCGAAGGCCAGATTGATGTTGTAGGCGACGCTGGCAGGATCGAGCCGCTGTTCGACCGCCATGCGCCGCTGCGCCTCGGTGAGCGGCCACTGCGCCCTGTCGCCGGACGGGACGATCTCGATGCCCGCGTCCGCGCGCGCCGCCAGCGCCTGAGGCGTCCTGAACTCGAGAATATCCGAAACCGACAGCGCAATATGCCCGGGCAGCGCGGTTTGCAGCCGCACGGCGGACAGGGAATCGCCGCCAAGCAGCATAAAGTCGTCCAGCGCGCCGACATGGTCCGCCTCCAGCACCTGTTCAAACGCCTTGCACAGCGCTTCCTCCCGCGCGTTTGTCGGCGCAGCGTAAGCGTTGCGATTCGCGCCCGTATAGACGAGCGCGTTTCGGTCGAGCTTTCCGTTGCTGTTGAGCGGGAAGCTGTCCATGCGCTGATACAGCCCCGGGATCATGTATTCGGGCAGACATTGGGCGAGCGCCGCCTTGAAAAAGTCTACCGAAACGGGTTCGTCCGACAGATAGAACGCGCAAAGCACAATATCGCCGCCGCTGCGCCGCACCCCCTTGACCACGGCCTCCCGCACCGGCAGGTGCTTTCGGATCGCGGACTCCACTTCGCCCGGTTCGACCCGGTTGCCGCGCACCTTGATCATCCAATCCTTGCGCTGCAGATAGTGAAGCGTGCCGGTTTCGTCCATATAGCCCAAATCGCCCGTTTTGAAGAGCGTTTGGTCGTCTGCGCCGACGGCGTAGGGGTTTTTTACAAATGCTTGCCGCGTGCGCTCCGGGCGGTTCAGATAGCCTCGCGCGATGGGGCCGCATACGCAGATTTCCCCAGTTTGCCCCGGCGCGGCTTTGCGCAGATCATCGTCGAGCACATAGATCGCCGCGCCGCTCATCGATTTGCCCAAGGGTGTGATCTCATAGGGACGGTCGATCTCAAACGCGCAGAACGGGCCGCATGTCTCGCTGGAGCCATAGAGGGAAACGACCTTGGTCTTTGCGCCGTAAATATTGCGGATGACCTCTGTCCCGACGATGGCTACGCGCAAAAGCCCGTCGTATCGCGCCAGGAACGGGCGCGCCAGAGCGCTGGGAACAATGGAACGCGTAACGCCGTGCGCGGCGAAAAAGCCGGCCAGCGCGTGGACGTCCCGGCGCGATTCGTTGGAGGCGATCCATATGCTGCTCCCCGCGATCAGCGGCGAAACGATTTCCATGATTATGGCGATAAAGGCAAAGGGCGCGACGGAGGCGCCGACGTCGTCCGCGGACAGATAGCGCAAGTGGCACCGCGCGGCTTCATCCACCGCGCCGTGATCGAGAATCACACCCTTGGGATCGCCGGTGGAGCCGGATGTGTAGACCAGAAGCGCCGCATCTTTGGGATCGATATCGATGCTTGCGGGCGCTTGCGGTCGCGTCGTATCCAGGAAAGCCTCATCCACGAGGAAGGAAGCGCCGCAATCTTTCCATAAAAACGGCTTTCGCGGATCGCCCGCGTTGATCACCATGCAACCGCACCCCGCCAGCCATACGCCCAGCAGGGCCGGAGCGACGCGCGCCGAGCGGGGAAGCTCGATCATCACATAGCCGCGGGCGCGTTCATGGCGTAGCCGCGCGGCCACGCCGCCCGCCAGTTCGATCATAGCTCCGTATGTCAGATGCGCATTGTCATCCGCGATAGCCAGCTTCTCCGGGTTCGCGCGCGCGACATTCAGGATTCTATTGATAACGTTCGTCAACTAATTTCCCCTCCTCGATAACAACTCCGTTGGATGTCGCGAACAGGATGCTCGTGTTATTTAGGCACAGGATTCTCTGGTATGCGCATTGTTCGCTCAGCGCCTGCACAAACGCGACCGGTTCGGATCTGTTGCCGCGCGTAAATGCGGCGGCGTCCAGAGGAATGCCGTCGTCCATCAGCAAAAGCTGAAGTCCTTCGCGGGTGACGCGGATGCGCAATTCGATGTGTACGGCTTTGCCACGGTTGTTTTCGACGATGGCCATGGTCATGTCCTCCACCGCGATGCCCACGAACGTGGACTGCCGCTGCGAGTATCCCCACGTCCGCAAAAGCGCGACGGTCTTTTCGGACAATTCCACGATGTTCTCGGGTGTGGGGTTCATGCGCAGGTCGTACAGCGTCTGAATATCCGGTGGCAGCAGCAGCGGCGCGCTGATCTCATGCCCGTGCTTTTTCGCGATCCATCGCGTATATAGCGTCCCCGCTACAATGACCAAAAGCGTTCCCGCCGAAAACGCGAACCACGTCCACGCAGCTCCGCCCGACACGAAGAGTAGCGCGCCCAGCAGCAGCGTCGGCAGCAGCGCCGCGCCGATTCCGAAAAACGCGGATACGCCGGGCTTTTGCGTCGCTTGATAGTAAACCATCATGGCGCACGAAATGCCATTCATCGGGAAATACAGCGCGTACAATCGAAGCGCCGTTATGCCGATTTGCATTTGCGCGGGGGTATTCGCGCCGTAAAAGCGCAGGATCGTCTCGGGAAACAGGCCCATCAGCGCGCAGAAGACGACGCCCATGCCGCCCACGATCAGCATCGTGCGCTTGAGCGTATCGCGGATGCGGGCATAATCCTTCGCGCCGTACAGCGTGGAGACGATGGGCGACATGGTTTGAACGCCGCCGCCGATGAACATCGAATACAGCGACAGGCAGTTCAGCGCTACTGCCCAGACGGTCATCCCATCCACGCCCATCATGCGCAGCACGAACTGATTGATGAGCGCGATCTGCAAAAAGGTGCAGATCCGCTCCACCGCCATGCTGGAACCGGATCGCAGCGTCTCCAGCAACAGTTTTCCCGCGCGCACAGGCTTCCCGAAGCGTACCGGACACTTAGACCGCAGCATATAGACCGCGACTACGACCGCGCCCACAAAATATCCAGTGATCGTCGCCAGACCCGCGCCCGCAACGCCCATCTTGAACACGCCGATATACAGAAAATCCAGCGCGAGATTCATGGCGTTGGCGATCACCAGAACCGCCGTCGCAAAGGTCGGCGCACCGGCGCTGCGGATGAAATATACGAGGCCCGACACGACGATGCTCAGCGGCGCTCCCCACAGAAGCGGCGCGAGATAGCTGCGGATCAGGCCCTGAAGCTCCGGCGCTCCGGCGCTCAGCAATTCCGCCAGCGGCGACAAAACCACCGGCGTCAGCGCCATAAGCAGCAGCGAAACGGCGCCCAAAGCCCCTAGACTGACCGTCGCCAGCGCCCCGGCGCGCTCCTTATCCATGCCCCCCAGCGCCGTCGCATACAGCGTGGCCCCGCCCATACCGAAGAGCGTATATACGGAGGCGAAGGCCAGCGTTACGGGGAACACCGCGTTGATCGCCGAAAACGCATTGGTGTCCAACAGGAAAAGAACGATCAACCCGTCCACCACGACGCTGGCTGAAAGCGCGACGCTCATGAGCAGAGTGGAAACAAAGTATCGGTAGTATTGTTTGCCGATCATGCCGTAGTAGTGCTCTTTATCCATTCCTATTTCCTCTCACGCGCGACGCAATCGATTCGATTTAATACCTCGTCGATCGTTCGTTCGTCCACATCCAGCACGGGACGCAGGCGCAGCGCGTTTGTTCCGCAGGGCAGCACCAGCAGATGCTCCTTCTCTTGCAGATCGCGCACCCAGCGATCTCGCGCCTGCGCGGTCGGCAGATCAAAGGCCAGCATCATGCCAAGCCCGCGGGCTTGGGACATCTCGGGGCAGCGCGCTTGAATCTCCGTTAGTCCCTTCAGCAAGCGCGCGCCCTGCACGCGGGCGTTCTGTGCCAGGTTTTCCTGAATGATCGTCTTGAAGATCGCGCTTCCGCGCAGGAAATCCAGCAGATTTCCACACCAAGTACCGCTGATGCGCGAGGATACGCGCAGTACGTTCTCCTTCACCTCGTCGATGCGTGGCCCTGCGGCGATGCCGCACACCTGCGTCTTTTTACCGAACACCAGGATGTCCGGCTTGACGCCGTAGTGCTCAAACGCCCACAGCTTGCCGGTTAGCGCCATGCCGGACTGCACCTCGTCAAAGATCAGCAAAAACTCGTGCCGATCCGCCAGCGCGCGCAGCCCCGAAAACCACCGCTCGCCGAAGATCCGGTTGCCGCCCTCGCCCTGCACAGGCTCTACGATCATCCCCGCCACATCGCCCGGATGCGTCAGACAGTATAGATCGATCTGCGCCAGCACCCGATCCACCTGCGCCTCCCAATCGCCCTGCTCGGGGAACGCGCGCGCCGGCGCTTCGAAAACCGGCCACGGAAACACGGGGAAGTAAAGCGTCTTTCGAGGATCGGGCGAATGCGTGACGCTCAGGGCATAGCCGCTGCGCCCGTGAAAGGCGTATTCGAAGGATATGATCCGGTCCGCGCCGTTCTTTCGCCCACAGGCTAGGTTTTTGCGCGCCTTCCAGTCAAAGGCCGCCTTCAACGCGTTTTCCACCGCCAGCGCGCCCGTGTCGATGAAGAAAAACCTGCGCATGTCCTCCGGGACAAGGCGCGAAAAGGCCTGAGCGAAGTCGGCGTAGACCTCGGAATAAAAATCGGGGTTGGATAGCTTGTAGGGCGCGCATTTCTGCGCCTGCGATAAAAACGCTTCGTTGTTGAGCGCCGGATGGTCATAGGAGAGCGCTAACGAGGCAAAATAGGTGCTCATGTCCAGATAGTCAGTACCGCTGACCGCGTCGCGCATCATGCTGCCCCGGCAGGCGCCGATGTCCGGAACAATGCGACTGCCGTCGGCCAGAATAAATCGCTCTAGCGTAGGAAATACTTCATATGGATTCATATTTCATCTCCTTATGTCTTTTCTATACATGAAAGTCGATGCCTTGGGAAAGTGGCAAATCGTTTGCGTAATTCACGGTGCAGGTCTGTCTGCGCATGTACGCCTTCCATGCGTCCGATCCGCTTTCTCGGCCGCCGCCCGTCTCCTTCTCCCCACCGAACGCGCCGCCGATTTCCGCGCCGGAGGTGCCGATGTTGACGTTGGCGATGCCGCAGTCCGAACCGCTTTCACACAAAAAACGCTCCGATTCGCGAAGGTCGTTGGTAAATATCGACGAGGACAGTCCGTGGGACGCGGCGTTTTGCATCGCGATGGCCTGCGCGACGTCGCCTGTATAAGAGATCAGATACAGGATAGGACAGAAGTTTTCCTCCAGCACCACGGGCGTCTGCTTCGGCATCCGCACGATCGCCGGCCGCACATAGCATTCGGTCTGCAGGCTGGCTACGCGCTCGCCGCCAACGAGCAATTCTCCGCCTTCGCGAAGCGCGCGGGCGACGATATCCTGCGTCCTTTGCGCTGCTGAGGCGTCGATCATCGGCCCAACATGCGTCCCGGGTTGGAGCGGATCGCCCACGTTCAAGCGTCCGTATGCGTCTGTCAACGCCTTTGCGACCCTATCGATCACGCTTTCGTGCACGATCAGCCGTCTGAGCGTCGTGCAGCGCTGGCCCGCCGTGCCCGCCGCGCCGAAGACCACCGCCGGGATCACCAGCGAAAGATCCGCGCTGGGCGCGACGATCGCCGCGTTGTTGCCGCCCAATTCCAGAATTGTTCTGCCCATTCGCGCGGCGACGGCCTGACCCACCTGCCGCCCGACGGCTGTGGAACCCGTGAAGGAAACCAGCTTGGCCCGAGCATCGTCCGCCAGACGCTTTCCCAGCGCCCCGCCCCCCACGAGGAGGTTAAACACGCCTTCGGGCAGATCATTCTCCCGCAGCGTTTCCCCCATCAGACGCTGGCAGGCGACGGCGGTCAAAGGCGTCTTTTCCGACGGTTTCCATACGACCGTATCGCCACACACGGCGGCGATCATCGCGTTCCACGACCAGACAGACACGGGAAAATTGTATGCGGAGATCACCGCCACCGGGCCGAGGGGATGATACTGTTCCATCATGCGATGCCCGGGGCGTTCAGAGGCGATGGTCAGGCCGTATAGCTGGCGGGACAGGCCAACGGCGAAATCGGCCACGTCGATCATTTCCTGAACCTCGCCCATGCCCTCCTGAAGAATCTTGCCCATCTCCATCGATATCAGTTCGCCAAGCGCTCTTTTATGCGCGCGCAGTTTTTGCGCGTATTGGCGCACGATTTCACCGCGCTTGGGCGCGGGCGTCCGCCGCCAGATCTCAAAGGCGTCCGCTGCCGCCTGCATGACGGCCCGATAGCCCTCCTCGCCCGCCGGGGCGACCCGCCCGAGCAGTTTCCCGTTGACGGGAGAATAGACGCAGATCAAACCGTCTTCCAGTATCCAGCGTTGGCCGGTAGAGGCGCCGGCAATGATCTCTTCATTTGATGGTAGCAACTGTATCGCTTCATTTTTCATCTTCGAACACCTTCATTACCCACCGCGCCTTTCCGCTTCGGCCGCGAATGGGGGCCTCGTCGCATAACGCGACCTCCACGTTGCCCAGTCCGTTGCGCTCGTGCAGCGCGCGCACCTTTCGCAGCAGCGATGCGCCTACATGGTCGCGATCCGCGTCCGAATCAGCGATCCAGCGAATCTCCAGCTTTTGCGGCGAGCACTGTAGAAACTGGCTCGTCGAGCAGCCGGGTTCGTGGACGCCCATCAACATATAGTGAGACGGGCTTACGCTCACGCAACCGTCCGGGCCTTCGAAGACCAGCGTGTCTTCCTTGCGCCCCTCGATTTCCACGATGGGCATGTTGCTTCCGCAGGCGCAACCCGACGGGCGCATCCGGATTCGATCGGACAGGCGATATCGGATGATGGGCTGAACGAGGTTTGAGAGGCTGGTCAAAAGCGTGCCGTCTGAAAGCGTGCCTTCCGCGACAGGCTGATCGTTTTCATCCACCGGCTCCAGCACGAGCCAGTCCGCGTTGACGTGCAGATGCCCCTCCTTGCATAAAAGGGCGATCTCGCCCGCCTCGGAGCTTCCGTAATTGTTCATGACGGGACAGCCGAATGTATTTTGAATATACAATCGCGTTTCGTCCGCCATGTATTCGGACACGCAGCCAATGCCCTTCGGGCGAATGGACAGCCGCCCGGCTGCCTGTTCTCCCGCCAGTATGCGGATGAACGACGGATATCCGCCGATGAACTCCGGCTGAAAGGCGTTGAGCTGTTCCACTTGCTCGCGCGTGGGCATATCGATGGGCAGACACAGCGTCGTGCCGGTGATACCCCGGGCTTCCAGCGCCTTTTGCATGTTCACAAAGGCGATATAGGACGCGTGAAAATCCCCGACGGGCAGTATCGAGGCCAAGCGACATGTCGGATCTGTCAGCTCCGGAACAGACTTGAACAGACTGCCGCCGTAGTAGCGCGCGGAAATGACGGCGTTGTTGACGGCGCGGTGGCGCGCGTCCCTGAGCATGATCAGCGCCACGTCGGTCGTCCCCGAAGTCGTCACCGTATAATACTTGTCCCGATACAGCTTCGACAGATTTTGTCCGTCGGACAGATACGCGCGCACGTCCGCCAGCGTCACGTCTCGGTCTGTGACCCATTCGTCGAAATGCTTCGTCAGATCCGGGCGGTGGGTCGGCGGCAGATCGGCAAAGTCGGGATCGTCCGGAATTCCGCGATACAGCGCTTGAAAATACGGGGAATGCGCCCGCGCGTAGGCGACCAATTCCCCGAGCCGTCTTTTTTGTAACGCCCTCAATTGGGGAGCCGTGAGGGTTTCCGCTTCCTTGACCAGTCGCAGCGCCTCCTCAGGCGAATAGGCTTCTTTCATGATCTACTGCTCCTTTGCGTTTGATGTTATATTTCGATCCGTTGGACACGGGTTGCTGCTGGCGGGCCGGTCTCTTGCGCTGGCGCAGGCGGACATAGCCGATTACGAGCGCGTTGTTCGTATACGCCGGGCCAAAGCCCATAAGGAACAAGAACGATCCCGCCCCCGTCGGCATAAACGACCCGAAGAGCCACTGGTATGCGTTCGATGCCGAGGCGGCCTGATTTCCCAGCATCTGAAATGCGTGAATCGGCAGTATTGGAAAAATGAACAGTCCCTTTGAAATATCGATCTCATCCTGCCGTCCGCAATGGACGTCCGTCGGGCAAAGATCTAGGATGTTCATCGAATGATGGCCTCCGTTGTGCGTCCGCTTGCTAAGCATCCGTTTCAACCTGCGCGGGCTGGGCGGGAAAACATCCCTTTTGAGAGCGTACACAAACCCCTATACTATATCTAGTATAAACTAGGCGCGCCAGAATGTCAATTGTATGACCGGCCACTGACGTAGTCAAGCAGTTGCAAAACGTGTTTTGCGTGGAGACCTGAGTGAACAAGCTGCTGGGCAAAAGCGATTTCGTGGCAAAAGCCCCGTCGATCCCTATTGCGGCGGCGTTTGGGACGCTAAATTTATGTAACATGGAGGGAACTGGAGAAGATATGGGGAAAAGAACCGTTGTGATCTACCCGTGTGAACGCAGGAGGAGATACCATGAAGCTATCATTCATTACCCCCGCCGAGGCGCTGCGCTGTCCCCGTTTCTATTTTGATTTTGAGGCAAAGCCTTGCGTGCGCGCCGAGCTGACGATCACGGGGT
>CAZEIC010000097.1:0-10133 GCA_964512175.1 uncultured Oscillospiraceae bacterium
GGACGCCACCGAATACACCATTTACCTGCGCGAAGGCATGAAATGGTCGGACGGCATGCCCTTTACCAGCGAAGATTGCCGCTTCTTCTACGAAGAAATGCTGCTGACGGGCTACACCACGCAGTCCGTCTGGGCGGCGGTCAAGGCGGTCGATCCCGCGACGGGTGAGGACGTCATCGCGAAAATGACGGTCGTGGACGACTACACCTTCAAAATGACCTTCGTTTCTCCCAAGGTCAACTTCTTGGGCGAGCTTGCCATCAACGGCAAATGGTTCTTCGCGCCCAAGCACTGGATGAAGGACTACATGCCCGCCTACATCGGCGAGGACGCCGCCGCCGCCAAGGCGACCGAGCTGGGCTTCTCCGACGTGAACGCCATGGCGAAGCAGGTGTCTTACTACTACTGGCTGGTCGTCGATCGTCCGACGCTCCGCCCGTGGCTCATTCAGAATCCGTTCGAGGATCAGCTCATCACCTACAGCCGCAACCCCTACTTCTGGAAGACTGACGAAGAGGGCAAGCAGCTTCCGTATCTGGATACCATCTACTACATGCGCTTCCAGGAAGCGACCCAGCCCTTGCTCTGGGCGATGGACGGCACCATCGACCTGTATTCGGCGGCGTGGAAGGATATCGAGGTCATCAAGGGCAACCAGACCGCCGATAACTACATCATCACCGAATGGCAGGGCGTGAACTGGGCGTCCAACAGCATCCAGCTCAACCAGGCGGCGCAGGATGAAGACCTCCGCGCGCTGTTCCGCAACGTCAAGTTCCGCGAAGCGCTGTCGGTCGCGGTCGATCGCGACATGATCGTCAGCCTCATCGACGACGGCTTCACCTCGCCCGCGCAGTCCGCTCCGCAGCTTGGACAGCAGGGTTATGACGAAGCGTGGACCAGCAAATGGACGCAGTATGACCCGGCGCACGCCGAGGAGCTGCTTGTGGAATGCGGGCTTGTCAAGGGCGCGGACGGCACGTACGCCTTCGCCGACGGTAAGCAAGTCGTGCTCAACCTGCAATATCAGGACCTTGCGCACGCGCCGTTTGCCGAGCTGCTGGTGAAGTACTTCACCGAGATCGGGCTTTCCACCACCTCGCGCATGTACGATCGCTCCATCATGGAGGAAATGCGCTCCGCCAACACGCACGAAATCACCGTGAACTGGGAGTCCTTCGGCACGGCGAGCATCGCGCTGCGCCCGGACTACATCGTGCCTACCCGTGACTATCCCCCGTGGGCGACCGCCATCGGCACTTGGTATATGTCCGGCGGCACAAGCGGCGTAGAGCCCAGCCCCGAAATCAAGGAATTGCTCGACCTGTACGACCAGCTCAAAGCGGCGGTCGATCCCGAGGAGCGCAACGCCCTCTGCGAAAAGATGCTCGACGTGCATCAGCAAAACATCTGGCAAATCGGCTATACCAGCCCGCAGACGACGCTCTATACCGTCAACGCCAAGCTGCACAACTTCCCCGAGCACGCGATCTCCTGCGACGAGTTCCGCAACCTCGGCATCGCGCATCCGCACACATGGTGGTTAGAACAATAAATCTCTAACGCGCAAACAGCGGGAAGGCGCGAAAGCGCCTTCCCGCGCCTATTGGAAGCAGAGGGGGTACGCCCTATGTCAACCGTCGCCGCCAAAGCGGCAGAGCGCAAGCGCAATCCTTTGACGAGCGTCATGGCGCGCTACATCTACAAGCGCGTGCTGGCGTTCTTTCCCACGGTCTTCATCATGTCCATCATCATCTTCTTCATCATCCAGCTTCCGCCCGGCGATTACCTGACGAGCTATGTGGCGGGCATGAAGGCGGAGGGCGTGTTTGTGGACGAAGCCGCCATCGCCTCGCTGAAAATGCAGTTCGGGCTGGACGAACCCTGGTACGCGCAATACGGCATGTGGATTTGGAACATCATCACGCGCTTCGACTTCGGCTATTCCTTCGAGTTCGGAAAGCCGGTCTGGGCGGTGATTTCGCAGGTGCTGCCCATGACCATCGTCGTGAGCCTGTGCACCATGCTCTTTAACTATCTGGTCGGCATCCCCATCGGCATTTACGGCGCGGTCAAGCAATATTCCATCGGCGATTATGTGTTCACGGTGTTCGGATTCCTCGGGATGGCTGTGCCGAACTTCCTGTTCGCCATCCTGCTGATGTACGGGACGTATAAATGGACGGGCACGGCGTTCATCGGTTTGTTCACCAAGGAAATCATGCAAAACGGGCTGCACCTGTATAATCTCGGCGATTTCCTCAAGCGCCTGCTCATTCCCATCATCGTCATCGGCACGTCGGGCACATGCGGAACGCTGCGCGCCATGCGCGCGCAGATGCTCGACGAGCAGGGCAAGCAGTACGTGCTCTGCGCGCGCGCCAAGGGCGTGTCGGAGCGCCGGATTACCTATAAATATTGCCTGCGCGCCGCGCTCAACCCAACGGTGTCCGGGCTGTCGGGCACGCTGGCGAGCATCTTTTCCGGCTCGACCATCTCCGCCATTGTCATGAATCTGGAGATCGTCGGTCCCAAGCTCTATGACGCGCTCAAATCGCAGGACATGTATCTGGCGGGCACGATCCTGCTCGTCATGGGCGTGCTGATCGTCGTCGGCACGCTGCTGTCGGACATTCTGCTGGCGTGGCTCGACCCGCGCATCCGCTTCGCCGAAAGGAGCGCCGACTGATGAGCACGAAACCCGAACGCCCGCTTACCGCGCGCGAACAGCGCCGCCGTGAAAAGGCGCGCATCAAGGAAGAAAACTACTACCTCGCCTCCCAGTGGACGCTCATGGCGCGCAAGCTCTCGCGGCATAAGCTCGCCAAGCTCTCGCTGTTCATACTGGGCTTCATGTACCTCGTGGCGCTGCTGGGCGATTTTGTCGCGCCCTACGGGCTTGCGTCCTACGACTCGGTGTACAAGGACGCGCCGCCGTCCGCCATCCACTGGTATCACGAGGGCGAGTTTGTCGGTCCGTTCGTATACAAGGTCAAGATGGGGCGCGACCCCGTAACTTACAAGAAAGCGTTCCTCGAGGACACGAGCGCGCCCTACCCGATTCGGCTGTTTGCCAAGGGCGAGCGCTATAACCTGCTGGGCTTCATCCCGACCGATATCCACCTCTACGGCGTGGACGCGCCGTGCAAGGTCATGCTCTTCGGCGCGGATTCCATGGGGCGCGACATGTTTTCGCGCATCGTGCTGGGCAGTCAGGTGTCGCTGACGATTCCGTTCGCCGGCACGTTCATCAGCTTCATCCTCGGGCTGCTGCTGGGCAGCGTATCGGGGTACTTCGGCGGCAAGATCGACAACGTCATCCAGCGCGTCATTGAGGTGCTCAACGCGCTTCCGTCGCTGCCGCTGTGGATGGCGCTATCGGCGGCGATCCCGCCGGGCATCCCGCCTGTGCAGATGTACTTGCTCATCACCATCATCCTGTCGTTCATCGGCTGGACGGGGCTGGCGCGCGTGGTGCGCGGCAAGTTTATGTCGCTCAAAAACGAGGATTTCGTGATGGCGGCGCGGCTCGCCGGGGTCAGCGATATTAAGATCATCTTCCGCCACCTCGTGCCGGGGTTCATGAGCTACCTGATCGTCAGCCTGACGCTGGGCATCCCGGGCATGATCATCGGCGAAACGTCCATGAGCTTTCTGGGGCTGGGCATCCAAAGCCCGGCGACGAGCTGGGGCGTGCTGCTCAAGGACGCGCAGCAGATTCAAAACATCGCCAATTACCCGTGGCGGCTGATCCCGCTGGTGTTCGTGGTCGTCGCGGTGTTGGCGTTCAACTTCCTTGGCGACGGTCTGCGCGACGCCGCCGACCCGTACAAGTAAAGGGGGCGACGGCATGCAAGCGGAGACCATCGTATCGGTTCGCGACCTCGCCATCGACATTCCCATGGACGAGGGCACGCTCACGCCCGTGCGCGGCGTGGATTTCGAGATTCGCGCGGGGGAAACGCTGGGGCTGGTCGGCGAATCGGGCTGCGGCAAGAGCCTGACCTGCAAGGCGATCCTCGGCATCAACGAAAAAAAGTGCAGATCGCGCGGGCAGATCCTGTTCCGCGGCGAGGACGGCAGGGACATCGACCTCATGGCGCTCAAGCCCAACGGCGAGGAGATCCGCGCCATTCGCGGCAAGCAGATTTCCATGATTTTCCAAGAGCCGATGGTCGCGTTCTCGCCGATGTACTCCATCGGCAGCCAAATCAACGAATGCACGCGCCTGCACATCGAGAAGGACAAGAAAAAGTCCAAGCAAATCACGCTGGACATGATGCACCGCGTCGGCATCGCCAACGCGCCAAAGCGGTACGACCAGTTCCCGCACGAGTTTTCGGGCGGCATGCTACAGCGCGCGCTGATTGCCATGGCGCTGGTGTGCAAGCCGCGCCTGCTGATTGCGGACGAACCGACGACGGCGCTGGACGTGACGATTCAGGCGCAGATTCTCGAGCTGATGCAGCAATTGCAGCAGGACATGGGCATGGCGATCCTGTTCATCACGCACGACCTTGGCACGGTCGCCAAGATGTGCGACCGCGTGGCGGTCATGTATCTGGGGAAGATCATCGAGTCGGGCGCTTCGCGCGATATCTACAAAAACCCGCTGCACCCGTACACGCGCGGGCTGATGGGCAGCGTGCACAAGCTCGGCGCGGACAAGCAAAAGCGCCTCTTTTCCATCGAGGGCACGGTGCCGCTCGCGCTCAACCTCAAGCCCGGCTGCGGGTTCTACGAGCGCTGCGACCGGCGCGTCGCGGGGCTGTGCGACGCGCAAAGCCCGGCGCTTGCCGACATGGGGGAGGGGCACTGTGCCGCGTGCCTCGCGCTGCGGAAGGAGGAAAACGCGCATGCGTGACGAACAACCCATCCTGCGGGTGGAGCACCTCAGCAAGCACTTTACGAGCAAGGGCGTGACGGTGCGCGCGGTCAGCGACGTATCCTTCGACGTGCGCAAGGGCGAAACGCTCGGCATCGTGGGCGAATCGGGCTGCGGCAAAACGACGCTCGGGCGCTGCGTCGTGCGCGCGATTTCCGCGACTTCGGGCGCGGTCAAATACCTTGCTTCTGATGGCGAAACCTACGATTTTCTCGCGATCGATAAACAGACCATGCGCGCGCTGCGCAGCGAGATGCAGATGATCTTCCAAGACCCGTATTCCTCGCTCGACCCGCGCATGACGGTCGTGGATATCATTTCCGAGCCGGTGCGCGCCAAATTCCCCAAAATGCCCAAGGCGGAGCGCGAGCGCATGGTCATGGATATCGCCGAAAAGGTGGGGCTGGACACTACCTACCTCAAGCGCTATCCGCACGCGTTTTCGGGCGGGCAAAGGCAGCGCATCGGCACGGCGCGCGCGCTGATCCTCAAGCCGCGCGTCATCGTCTGTGACGAGGCGGTGTCGGCGCTCGACGTGTCGATTCAAGCGCAGATCATCAACCTGCTCAAGGATCTGCAGCGCGAGATGGACTTGACCTACATCTTCATCAGCCACGATCTCTCGGTCGTCGAGCACATTTCCGACCGCGTGGGCGTGATGTACCTTGGGAAACTGGTGGAGCTGGCGGACACCGCCTCGCTCTACGCGCATCCGCGCCATCCGTATACCGAGGCGCTTTTGTCCTCCGTCCCGGTCGCCGACCCGGACTATCAGATGGAGCGCATCCCGCTGGAGGGCGAGATCCCCAACCCCGCGAACCCGCCGAGCGGCTGTTATTTTCACGACCGCTGCCGCTACTGCCAAGACATTTGCACGAAGGAAGCGCCGGCGCTCGCGGATGTGGACGGGCACGCCGTCGCCTGCCACCGCGCGCGCGAGCTGCGCCTGCGCGGCATCCTGACATCGGAGGAAAACCAATGAAGAAGCTCATCGTATTCATCGACAGCGGCGACACGCTCATTCAGGAGCGCACCGAGCGTCGCGACGCGCGCGGCGTGGTGCAGACGGCGGAGCTTGCCCCCGGCGCGAAGGAAGCGATTCTGACGCTTTGCGAGAAGGGGTACACCGTCGCGTTGGTTGCCGACGGCGACATGGAGTCCTTCCGCAACATGTACACGCTGCACGGCATCTGGGACTGCTTCAAAACCAAAACGGTCTCGCGCGACGTGGGCGAGCAGAAGCCCTCGGAGAAGATGTTCCGCACGGCGATGGCGTCGCTGGGGCTGACGGACGCGGATATCCCGCGCATCGTCATGATCGGCAACAACCCCCCGCGCGATATCCTCGGCGCGAACAACATGGGCATCACGTCGGTGCTCATGCGCTGGTCGGACAGGTATTCCTATACGCCTGCGCAGGAGATGGAAAAGCCCGATTACACGCTGTATTCGGTCGCGGAGCTTGTGCCCTTGATGGACAAACTGGAGGATGCGCTTGCAAACAGAGCATGCGAATGAGCGCGCCGCGCAGGAGGCGTTCGTCGCCGAGCGCGACGTTGACATCTCCGAGCACTCGCACCTGAACATCACCGTCAACCTCTTTCGCGCTGGGAACTGCAGTGTGCGCCCGGATGAGAGCATGCCGTTCATCGACGCGGAAGCGTTCACCATGCTCGCCGTCCGTTCGGGCGCGGGCTTTTTCGTCAGCGACGCCTGCAAGACGCCGGTCGCGCCGGGGCAGCTGCTGGTGGCGTTCCCCGGGCAGCACGCGCGGCTGTCCTGCATCGGGACGGACGCGATGAACGTGACGTACCTGTGTTTCGGCGGATATCTGCTGGACGTGTACCTCAACCGCGCGAGCATCTATGTCACGCTGCCCGTCGCGCCCGACCCCACGGGCGACCTTGCGCACACGCTGGACGAGATCTACATGCGCTCCCAGCGGCTGCCGAACCGCTACTGCAAAATGCTGTCGCTGCTGTACGCGATGCTCGCGCGGCTGCTGGACGAAAACCCCGCGCACCGCGCGCATACCGCCGTCGAGGGCGACCTCAACGCGCATTATTACGCGCTGCGCGGCATCGACTTCATCGAGCGCAACTATTCGCGCGCGCTGACGACCGAGCAGATCGCGCAAAGGCTGGGCGTGTCGCGCAAGCACCTGTGCGCGGTGTTCCGGCAGACGATCGGCATCACGCCCAAGAAATACACCATCCTCTACCGCGTCGAGCGCGCCGAAAAGCTGCTGCGCGACACGCCCAAGTCCATGGCGGAGATCGCCGAGGCGGTGGGCTATTCGGACCAGTTCCACATGTCCAAGGAGTTCGCGCGCATGGTCGGCGTAACGCCGAGCGAGTACCGCCGCGGCAAGCGCCTTGCGCCCGAAATCTCCACCAGCGCCATGAAGGGCGAGCTGGTGAAAACGCTCGGCGGCAGCGCCGAGGCGGTTGACAAATAAGCGGTTATCCCGCATAATGATACAAAATCACGCGGGGAGGTTTCGCATGCGTATTTTGGTGTCGCCCGGCAAAAAGGGCGCGGTCATCGACAAAAATATCTACGGGCATTTCTCCGAGCACCTCGGCAGGTGCATCTACGGCGGGCTGTTCGTGGGCGAGGATTCCGCCATTCCCAATATCCACGGCATCCGCAAGGACGTGCTTGCGGCGCTGCGCGCCGTGCGCCTGCCTGTGCTGCGCTGGCCCGGCGGGTGCTTTGCCAGCGAATACCATTGGCGCGACGGCGTGGGGGAAAAGAGCAAGCGCAAGGTGTTGATCAACAACTTCTGGGGCGGCGTGCGCGAGGACAACAGCTTCGGCACGCACGAGTTCCTCGAGCTGTGCGAGCTGATCGGGTGCGAGCCGTACATCAACATGAACGTCGGCTCGGGCACGGTACAGGAAATGCAGGAGTGGGTGGAGTACCTCACCAGCGACAACGTATCGCCCATGGCGGATCTGCGCCGCGAAAACGGGCGCGAGACGCCGTGGCGCGTGCCGTTCATCGGCATCGGCAACGAGAACTGGGGCGGCGGCGGCAACATGCGCGCCGAGTATTATGCCGACGTGTACAGGCGGTATCAGACGTATGTGCGCTCGCACGGCGAAAACAAGGTCTGCAAGATCGCGTGCGGCGCGGGGTGCAGCATGCAAAGCCCGGGGTATGACTGGACGGAAACGCTCATGCGCGTCGCCGGGCGGCATATGGACGGCTTGAGCCTGCATTATTATACGTTGTGCGGCGATTCGTGGGACAATAAGGGCAGCGCGACGGAATTTTCCGAGGCGGATTACTACAAGACGCTGAAGCGCGCGCTATACATGGAGGAGCTGCTGTGCGGGCATGAAGCCATCATGGACAGGTACGACCGCGAACGCCGCGTCGGGCTGATCGTGGACGAGTGGGGCGCTTGGTACGACGTTGAGCCCGGCACAAACCCCGGCTTCCTCTACCAGCAAAACACGCTGCGCGACGCGCAAATCGCCGCCGTCACGCTCAATATCCTCAACAACCACGCGGCGCGCGTCAAGATGGCGAACATCGCGCAGCTTGTGAACGTGCTGCAGGCGCTGGTTCTGACGGACGGCGAAAAGATGCTGCTCACGCCGACGTACCATGTGTTCGATTTGTTCAAGGAGCATCAGAACGCGACGCTGGTCGCGGCGAGCGTGACGGACTGCGGCGAGGAGAGCACGGCGGACGGCGCGCTGCCGATGGCGACGGTCTCCGCGTCGGAGCAGGCAAACGGGCGGCTGCTGGTGACGCTGACCAATTCGCACGCCACGCGGCACGCCGACGTGCGCATGCGGCTGGACGGCGGCGCGTACAAGGCGGTCTCCGCGCGCGTGCTGGCGGGCGAGATACACGCCATGAACACGTTTGACGCGCCCGATGCCGTCGCGTCCGTCGCGTTTGACGGCGTGACCTGCGCGCCCGATGCGCTTGGAACGGAGTGCGCGTTCACGCTGCCGCCGTGCGCGGTCGTCGCGGTGACGTTCGAGAAAGCATAAACAGCAACAAAAAATCAGCGGGTCGGACGTTTGTCCGCCCGCTTTTGCGTGGAGCGCGGCGCTGTCAAGCCGCGATCACCCTTGTATGAACGATGCGAGCGCCTCCCCGGCGATGTCGGGGCTGGCGCTTTGCATTTGCGTAAAAAGCGCCGCGTACGCTTCCTCCGGCGCGGGCAGCTCCTCGTCCACGAGCGCGTAGACCGTCGAATCCCAGCCGTATTCCATGCCGAAGCGGTCGCGCTTGCGCTCATAGCCGATGATGCGGACATAGCAGCGCGTTTGCAGCGCGGCGAGCGCGCCCTCAAAGCCCTTTTCGCCGCCCTTGCCAAACCCCGCCTCGCGCTTGAGCCGATGCGTTGGCAGCGCGCCGAGCGCGCGCAGCGTTTCTACCACGCGCTTTTGCCTGCGCGGCACGGTGCCGAGCGCGTAATACTCGTCAAAATCCATGCCGCCCTGCCGGACGGCGCACAGCAGCGTATACGCCTCGCGCGTGGCAAGCCCCGCCTTGCCGCCGACAAACTTGGCGTAGACAAATTCCGGGTTGACGGCGATTTCCTTGCGCCACGCCCACGGGTCGCCCGGCTCGCCCGTCCACCAATTCCCCGGCGCGAGCGTTTCGAGCGAGGGCAGGCGCTCGTCCCGCATGAACGGCACGAGCGCGTGCGCCCGGATATAGTCCTCACACTCCTCGAGCGTGCGAATCACAGCAGTCCCTCCAATTGCTCCACCGTCCGCGAGAACACCGCGAGCGCGTCCGCGACGGGCTGCTTATCCGCCATGTCCACGCCCGCGAGCTTGAGCGCCTCCAGCGGCGGCACGCTTCCGCCCGCCGACAGGAACTGGAAATAATCGCGCACGGCGGGCGCGCCCTCCGTCAAAATCCGGTTGGCGATGGCGACCGCCGCCGAGAAACCGGTGGCGTATTTATACACATAGAACGCGCGGTAGAAATGCGGGATGCGCATCCACTCGCAGGCAATCAAATCGTCCATGACGCACGCGTCGCCGTAGAACCGCGTGTTGACGCGCATATTCATCTCCGACAGCGATTCGGCGGTCAGCGGCTCGTCATTTTCCGCCATGCGGTGGCTCTCGCGCTCGAACGCGGCAAAGAGCGTCTGCCGGAAGACCGTGGTGCGGAACTCCTCCAGCAGCATGTTGTACAGGTACGCCTGCGCCTTCTTGTCGGTCTGCGTGCTCAATAGGTAGCGCATGAGCAGCATTTCGTTGCAGGTGGA
>CAZEIC010000098.1:0-8901 GCA_964512175.1 uncultured Oscillospiraceae bacterium
GCGCTGGGCGCGTCATCGGCAAGGAAGGCTCTATCACGCAGATTCCCATCCTCTCCATGCCAGAGGACGATAAAACGCACCCGATTCCCGACCTTACGGGGTACATCACCGAGGGGCAGATCATCCTCAGCCGCGAGCTGCACCGCAAGGGAGTAGAGCCGCCCATCGACGTGCTGCCGTCTCTGTCGCGCCTGAAAGACAAGGGCATCGGCAAGGGCAAGACACGCGAGGACCATGCGGCGACCATGAACCAGCTCTTCGCGGCGTATTCGCGCGGAAAGGACGCAAAGGAGCTGTCCGTCATCCTCGGCGAGGCGGCGCTGACCGATATCGACAAGCAGTACGCGGCGTTTTCCGACGCGTTCGAGCGCGAGTATGTGTCGCAGGGGTATGATACCAACAGAAGCATCGAGGAAACGCTGGCAATCGGCTGGAAGCTGCTTGCCATGCTGCCGAGAACGGAGCTCAAGCGCATTCGCGACGACATGCTCGACCAATACCTGCCCAAGCAGGAGGAGCAAGCGTAATGGCAGCGCTGGCGAACGTCAACCCTACGCGCATGGAGCTTACGCGCATTAAGCGCAGGCTCGTCACCGCGCGGCGCGGGCATAAGCTGCTCAAAGACAAGCGCGACGAAATGGTGCGCCAGTTCATCGGGCTTGTGCGCGAGAACGCGACGCTGCGCAAGGAGGTCGAGCGCGAGCTTACGCAATCGCTGCGCGGCTTCGCGCTGGCGCGCGCGGTCATGGACGGTCAGGCGATGGAGGAAGCGGTGCTCTACCCGGCGCGCAACGCGGCGATCACGATGGGCACGCGCAACGTGCTGTCGGTGCATGTGCCGACGATCACGGTCGATCAGAAATCGCTCGAGGAAACAGTCCTCTCATACGGTTTCGCCGAGACGTCCGCCGAGCTGGACGACGCTATCGCGCGGCTCGCGGCGCTGCTGCCGAAGCTTTTGCGGCTTGCCGAAATCGAGAAAAGCTGCAACCTGCTGGCGGATGAAATCGAGAAGACGCGCAGGCGCGTCAACGCGCTGGAGTACGTCATGATTCCGCAGTTCCAAGATACCATCCGCTCCATTACCATGAAGCTGGATGAAAACGAGCGCGGCGCGCTGACGCGGCTGATGAAGGTCAAGGACATGATCGCGCAGCGCGAGGCGCAGTAAAAATGCAAAGCGTTCCGGGCGGCGAGGCATATCCGTATGCGTACCGCCTTTCCCCGGATTTGGCGCAGGGAGTACCGGCGGGCATCCATACGCTGGTGCTCCTTTTGCATCCATATGCGCCGTGGAGAGCGCCGATCGACGCTTTCTATCCGGCTTCCAACCGCGCGTATCACCGAACAAAGGAATTCGGCGTAGCGCTTCCGCATGTGCGCTTGAAGCCCATTTGCAATTGTTTGCCGATGCTGACGCAGGGCAGGAACACGCTGCATTATCACGCGGCGCTCGGCTCGCGGTTTGTCATGACGCTGCACGGGTTTGATGAGGATGCTCCCGAGTGCGGCGAGGACGCGCGGGTAACGCCCAAGAATCGGTGCGCTGGCTGTACGCGCTGCATGGACGCGTGCCCGACGGGCGCGATTACGGTGAATGGTTTTGACCGCGCCAAATGCCTGCGCCAGCACATGCTGTCGGGGCAACCGACGCCGCCGGACATGCGGGAAAAGATGGGGGAAAGGCTGTTGGGCTGCGATATCTGCCAGCGCGTATGCCCGATGAACGCGCAAGTGCGTGATACGCAAGCACCCGAAGCGCTGCGCATGCTCTTTGATGTCCGTTCGCTGCTTATCGGTAAAACGCGCATGGAGCAAGTCGCCGAGGTCGTCGGTTGGAATTATGCAAACCAGAACCGCTGGCTCGCGCAGGCGGCGCTTGCCGCCGGAAACAGCGGCGACGCAAGCCTTCTGCCCGCGTTGGAAGCGTTGATTGCGCATCCATCACCCGCCGTCCGCGAGCACGCGAAATGGGCGAAAAATAGGTTGTCGGGGATTGACAGCGCAAACGCGCTGTGATACACTAAAAGCAATGAATGGAAAGGAAGGGCACTCTGGCGCGATGAGAAAGAACTGACCATCTGGCATGCCATTGAGAGGCGCGACGTATAGACGCGCCTGATGATGCTGCCGTATGGGAGGTTTTGCGCAAGAGAAGCCTTGTTTTTTTTGCGTTGAAACGCCTTTCGTGCGGCTTGGGAGGCGTTTTTTATGTTATATCTCGACGCAATCGGTGTGAAGGTGATGTACGGGCTTCGCACCGTACTGGACATTGATAGGCTGGAGATTCACAGCGAGGACAGGATTGGACTGGTCGGCGAAAACGGCGTAGGGAAGACGACGCTGCTCAAAGTGCTGTCCGGCGAGCTCATACCCGACGAGGGCGTGATTCACAGGCGCAAGCCCGTCGTAATGATCGGGCAATTGACCGACGCACCGGAGGACATGCTGCCCGACGGGCGCATCGCATCGACGTTCAAGGTGCAGGCTGCGCGGCAGGGGTTATCGGGCGGTGAAATGACGCGGCGGAAGATTGCGTTCGCGCTGACGGGCGGCGGACATGTGCTGCTTGCCGACGAACCGACGACCGATTTAGACCGCGAGGGCGTGCTGCAATTGGAAAAGCAACTGCTGGCGTATGACGGCGCGTTGCTGCTCGTCAGTCATGACCGCGCGCTGCTGGACAATGTATGCACCGAAATCTGGGAGCTGGAAGCGGGCAAGTTAACGGCGTATCCCGGCAATTACGAGGCGTACAGACAGGAAAAGGAACGCAAGCGCGCGTTCGAGCGCTTCGAGTACGAGCAGTATCGCGAAGAAAAGGCGCGGCTGCAGGCGGCGATCACCGGAAAGCGCGAGCACGCAAAGAGCGTCACAAAGCTGCCCAAGCGCATGGGGAACAGCGAGGCACGGCTGCACAGGCGCAGCGCGACCGAGATCGAGGAGAAGCTGCACAAGACGCAGAAAGCGCTGGAAACACGGCTGTCGCAGCTTGAAATCAAGTCCGCGCCACGCGAGGACCCGCAAATCATCATGCAGCTCGGCGCGTATTCGCCTATCGGCGCGAAGATCGCCATCGAAGCGCAGGATGTGACGCTGCGCTTTGGCGAGCGCGTGCTGCTGGAAAATGGCGCGTTCACGCTGCCAACGCGTTCGAAAACCGCGCTGCTGGGCGCGAACGGCTGCGGGAAAACGACGATACTTCGGTATGTTTTGGAAAAACAGACCGGAGTATACATCAACCCTTCAGCGAAAGTCGGCTTTTTCGGGCAACAAACCAGCGATACGCTCGTCATGCGCGAGAGCATCCTTTGGAACGTCATGCGCAGCAGCGTGCAGCCCGAGGGCGTGGCACGGACGGTGCTGGCGCGGCTGGGTATTCGCGGGGACGACGTGTTCAAGCGCGTGTCGCTGCTGTCGGGCGGAGAGCGCGTGAAAACGGCGCTCGCGTCGCTGTTCGTTGCCGACCATAACCTGCTCATCCTTGACGAGCCGACCAACCATCTGGACATCTTTTCCATCGAGGCGCTCGGCGGCGTGCTGCAAACATACGCCGGAACGCTGCTGCTGGTCAGCCATGACCAGCGCTTTGTCGAGCAGGTCGCGACGCGGCTGTTGCTGTTTGAAAACAAGCGCATCACGCCGTTTGAGGGAACAGCCGCGGAGTACGCGGCGCGCGACAAGCAAACGATATCGCGAACGCAAACAGAACTGACCATGCTGGACATGCAGCTCGCGGCGCTCGCCGCACGCATGACTACGCCGCAAAAGGGCGACGACCCGCTCGAACTGTCGCAAGCATACAGCGCGCTTGTCGAGCAGCGCAGACAATTGCGGGAATAAGCGCGCAAATCGCGGTTTTGGAGCTGGATGCCTTGTAATCGCAGAGAAAATGCCATATACTACCTTACGTAAGGGAGGAATACTGCCATGCTCGATTTTCAGAACGTTTCCAAGCAGTACGCCAAGGGAAAAGGAAAGGCGCTCGACGACCTGACGCTGCACGTCGGTAAGGGCGAGCTTTTCGGTTTCATCGGTCCGAACGGCGCGGGGAAAACGACCGCCATCAAGATATTCACCGGCATCCTGTCGCCAACGTCGGGCACAACGAGTGTCGGCGGCGTCGATATGGCGAAGAACCCCATCGAGGCAAAGCGCATGATCGGATTCGTACCAGACGGCAGCGATTTGTACGACAGGCTTTCCGGCATGGAATACCTCAATTTCATGGCGGACGTGTATCAGGTGGATAAAAACCGCCGCAAGGAGCACATCGAAAAGTACCTGTCGCTGTTTGATTTGGAAAGCGCGGTCGGCAACCAAATCAAGAGCTATTCGCGCGGCATGCGGCAGAAACTGACGGTCATCGGCGCGCTGATTCACGACCCGCCGGTGTGGATTCTCGACGAACCGATGGTCGGGCTCGACCCCAAAGCGTCCTATCTGTTGAAGGAAGAGATGCAAAAGCATTGCGCGGCGGGCAACACCGTGTTCTTTTCCACGCACGTACTCGAGGTCGCGGAACGCCTGTGTACGCGCATCGCGATCCTCTCGCACGGCAAGCTCATGGCGCAGGGCACGATGGACGAACTGCGTTCGGGCGAAACGGGCGCGACGCTGGAAAAAGTGTTCCTTGAGCTGACGGGAGACGGGGGGCTCGCGCAATGACAGGCTATATGAGCATCCTGCGCCTGCGGCTGCGCTACCGCGTCGCCGGTCTGCGCCCGCAGAACCTCCAGACGCAGCTGGAAAGCAAGCGCTTTCAGACCATCGCGTTATTTGCGGCGTATGTCATATTGGTCGTATCGCTGATTGGCACGGTCATATTGCTGGAAAGCCAGCTTCTGGGCGCGATGATCACCATGAACATGCCCGACATGCTGCTGGCGCTCGCCATCCTTATGGGCATGATGATGACCGTCGCCTTCGGTTTCTTCTATATCATTTCAAGCCTGTACATGGGCAAGGACGCCTCCTTTCTGGCGTCGCTGCCCGTTTCCTCGCGCACGGTGTTCAGCGCGAAGCTGACGGAGATCTGGCTGGGCGAGACGGGCATCATGGCGCTGACGTTCGTGCCCGCCTGCGTGCTGTACGGCATGCGCATGTCGCCGGATGCGCTGTTCTATGTGCGCGCGCTCGTCGTTCTTCTGCTGTCACCCGTCATCCCGATGCTGCTGGTGACGCTGCTTTCGACCGTGCTCATGCGCCTGTCCTCGCTCCTGCGCCATCGCGATGCCATCGTGATGGCGGGCAGCCTGCTGATGATCGGTGCGGCGGTGTATTTCCAGATGCAAATGACGAACATCATTCCGGAGGACGCTTCTCAGGAGTATGTCATCCAGCTATTGGAAAACAACAAGGAACTGCTGAACATGGCGACCTCCGCGTTCCCTCCGGCGCAGTGGGCGGCGCGCGCGCTCGTCGGCGAATGGCGCATGCTTGCGCTGCTGCTTGCCGCCGTCGCAGGTTGTACGGTGTTGATCGTCTTCGTGCTCGGCGGCGCGTATCAAAAGCTGTCGCTTTTACAGGGCGAAACGTATGCTGAAAACAGAAAGGTGAGGAAAGGCGACAAAGCTTACGCCGAACGCAAGCCGCTTTCCGCTTTATATTGGCGCGAATGGCGCGAGATCCTGCGCTCGCCCAGTTATGCCATCAATTCTCTGGGCAGCATCGCCATGCCGATCATCTTTGCCATCATCTTTTCCTCCAATGCGATGCGAACGGGCGATATGGCGGAATTCGGCGGCATGCTGACATCGCTGCGCGAGCAAGTGCCGGACGTGCTTTTGACGGGCGGGCTCGCGGCGATCTTCTGCCTGTGCGGCGGGATGAATCCGGCGGTCGCCACGGCGGTTTCCCGCGAGGGCAAACGACATATGCTGATTAGAATGCTGCCCGTCGCCCCGCGCGTGCACCTGACGGCGAAGCTGGCGCAAGGGTTCGTGATATCCGCCGTATCCTGCGCGTTTTGCTGCGGATTGATCAGCGCGCTGATCCCCTCCGTGCTGCCGCAGGCGCTTGCCGCCTTGTTGATTTCGCTGCCTGTCTGTTTCGTCATTTGCGCGCTGTCGCTGATAGTGGATGTTGCGCGCCCGCGCTTCAACTGGAACACCGAAACCGAGGCGATCAAACAAAACACCAACGTTCTGTTCGGCATGCTCATCAGCCTCGCGGTGCTGGTACTGCTCGCAGGGGTCAGCTACCTGTGCTATGCGCTCGCTCTGCCGGACGCGCTGCTGGCGGCGCTGTATGTCGCGCTCCCGGTCGCGCTCTCCATTGTCTGCTGGAAGCTGTTGACGGGCAAGGTCAGCGCGCTATACGGCGAAATCGAGGGTTAACTGTAAATTATTGCGATAGTACATCAAATTGTTAAAGAAATATTAAGAAAGTACTCGCATTATTTTCAAAAGTGTGTTATAATCGTTATGTGTTCCGCATAACGATTTTTTGTATGCGAATGCGCGTTGAAAGGAAGGGGTCATCATGCTGACGAGGACGCAGACAGGGACGGCATTTCTGCCGCTTTCCACAAAAGCGGGAGGGCTTCCGCGCGCGCAGCGCTTGCTGGCGGAGTGGGCGAGCATCGAGGATTACAGCAAAATTCTGGAAATGAACTGCTCGGACGGGCAGCTGCTGCTCCATCTGGCGGATAAATACCACGCGCAGGCGTGCGGCATCACCAGCAGCATGGAGACCGCGCGGGCGCTGCGCGCGCGTATCGAGGATGTTGAGATCGTCTACGCGCAGCCGGGCGACATTCCGTGGCGCTCTTGCACGTTCGACGTGGTGATTTGCTCTTCGCCGCTCGGGCTTTTTCCCGATCCGGCGTCCGCGATGGCGGAGGCGCTGCGCGTGCTCAAGCCCGGCGGGCAAATGATCGTTTCATCGCCGTGGCTGCCCGCGCCCCTGCAAAAGCTGACCTCGGGAATCCTCAGCCAGACGTTTGAATCCTTCCGCGTCAAGCGCGATATCCTGTCGGCGCTCGAGACGACGGGCTTTGAAAACGTTTCCTTCCGCACGGCGCGTATTGGCACGGGTGTTTCCATTGGCTGGAAAAGGAAGGAAAAAAAGGAAATGCGCGCGGTCTGACGTGCAACCCCAAGCAACTCGCTTCCCGCGCAAGGATGCGAGTTTCTTTCTACCCACCAGATATTGTGTTTGCTTTCACGGACTTGTCATGTATAATGGAATAGCGGGCAAGCGCATGCCTGCGCGCAGGGGAGGCGGCGGTATGGACATCACGGGGCGCACGAAAGAGATGACGCTCGTCGGGAAACCATTGACGATTTGCAACCAGCGCCACATGGGATGGACGCACCCCTACGATGATCAAACGCCGCCCAAGCAGACGCTTTCCGAAGCGGGATGCGGCATATTTTCCATCGTACACGCCATACAATGGATGCGCGGCGAATATGTGATGCCCGACGAATTGGCAGAGTTTTCTTGCGCGCACGGCGGACGCGGCGACGATGGCACGGACAGACCGGCGCTGCTTGAGGCAATGACGCGGCACGGGCTGGGGGAGAGGTACGGCTTTCGCTGCGAGGCGTTTTCGCTGCAAAACGATGTGGACGCGCTGTATACGCATCTGTCAGAAGATAGGGGAACGGCGCTTTGCAACCTGCGCGTCGGGCACATCGTGGCGCTGGTCGCGGCAAAGACCGAAGACGGCGCGCGGCAGGCGCTCGCCATTGATTCCTACAGCGAGAGCGCGGACGCGCGCGTACGCGGGCATGTGCTTGCGTGTATCAAAGGCTCGGAGATCGTGACGGGCGAATACGGAAGCGGCGGCGTGCTGGTCGGCAAAACGCTGCGGTACGCCGCGTATTGGGCGGATATTGACATCGTGCGGGATTACAACCTGTTGATCCGCGCGGAATGACGGAGGGACACGGTTTGAGGAAACAAGCTCGCATCAGGCTCATCAGCGCGCTCGTCGCCTGTTTGTTCGCGCTGCCCGCCGCGCTCGGCGCGCAGACGGCGCTTGCCGCGCCGCAGGACACGGGCATTGTGCGCGTGCTGATCACGCGTTTGCAATTGACCGACAGGCTCGCGCTGCAATTGGACGGCAGCTATACGGCGGGCGATATGGGCATTTCCTTTCAACGCGGCAGCAAATTGACATTCTCCAGCGCGACGGGCGCTCTGATGCTTTATTACGAGGGCATGGCGCTCAATGCCGGGAAAACGCTGACGCTCAAACGTCACGCCATCGCGACTGAAGAAGAAAACGGCATCCGCTTTGACGGTGATTACGCGCTGTATACCGGTGATTTGGTGATCGGCGTGCAAAACGGCATGCTCCGCGCCGTGCTGCACGCGCCGATCGAGGAGTATCTGCTGGGCGTCGTGCCCTATGAAATGAGCGATTCCTTCCCGCTTGAGGCGCTCAAGGCGCAGGCGGTCACGGCGCGCACCTATGCGCTGCGCAAGACCGGCGGCGCGCAGGATTACGACGTGGTGGACAACACCAACGACCAGGTGTACAAGGGCGCAAACAAGCAAAATGTCCGTGCCGCGCAGGCGATCAAGGAGACGGCGGGCGTTTGTGGTTACTACAAGAACGCGCTCGCCGAGTGCTTCTATTCCGCCAGCAACGGCGGGCAGACCGAGCTGGTGCGGAACGTGTGGGGCACGGGCGACTACAACTATCTGCAAATGACCGACGACCCCTACGACGTGGAAAACCCCGAAAGCCTCGTCGCGCGCTTTCGCGTCGGCAAGACCGTAGCGGGCTTTGTCGGCGGGAACGAGGCGCTGCACGCGTTGTTGATAGACCCGCTGCCTGAAATGCTCGCGGCGCGCGGGTATGACGATGAGCGCGAGAACATCCGCATCGTGCAGATTGCGGGCATCACGCCGCACACGCCCGCCTTTCCCGTGCCGTCCAAGGCATAT
>CAZEIC010000098.1:8911-10101 GCA_964512175.1 uncultured Oscillospiraceae bacterium
GTGGAGGGCAAGCGGCTGATGACGGGCGCTACCGACATGGAGGAGGACGTTTCCTTCCCGGGCGACGCGTTGACCGTCGCGACGGAGAAGCCGATTGCGGGCGAGAAGCAGGCGCTGTCTGACTATCAGCGCGTCCCCGGCGTGCTGTCGGTCGATATCCCATATTTCCAGAATCTTGAAACGCTGCTGGGACTGTCCATCAACGACGGCGGCAATGAGCTAATCAGCGTGCAGGAAAGCGAAACCGCCTTTGAAATCCAGGCACGTCGGTACGGGCACGGCGTTGGCATGAGCCAGCGCGGCGCGCAGTGGATGGCGGAAAAGTACGGTAAGACTTTTGAGGAGATTTTGCGCTTTTACTACCCGGGCATGACGCTCAAAACCGTTTCCGCGAAGACCACGCTGCCACCGCCCATCGACGCGAGCTACCTCGCAACGCCCGGCCCCGCCGCGACGCCCACGCCAAGACCCACGCTCATGCCCGCGACTGCCAAGCTCGAGGCGGGGCAATGGCGCGCCGCGGTCACGCAAATTGAGCAGAATTCCTATTTGAACCTGCGCGACAAACCCAGCATGCAGGGCGGCGTGCTGATGCGCTTGTATTACGGGCAGGAGCTGATCGTGCTCGCGGCGGCGGACGAGGAAGGCTGGATCCACGTCAAAACGGACGCGGCGGAAGGCTACGTCATGCAGCAGTTCGTGGAAAAGAAAGAGTAAAAAACGTTTTCAAGTAACAACAAAAACTCCTTCCTCGCAGAAACGGGAAGGAGTTTTGCTTTATAGAATGCGATAGACCGAAACGACTTTCCCGGCGATGTCCACGGCGCGGACGAGGATGGGCGCCATCGTCGGGTTCTCGGGCTGTAGTCTGAAATGACCGTTTTCCTTATAATAACGTTTCACGGTCGCGTCGCCCTCGATGACCGCGACGACGATATCGCCGTTGTTGGCGGTCGGCTGCTTGCGGACGACCACGAAATCGCCGTCCATAATGCCCGCTTGAATCATACTGTCGCCATGCACTTCCAGAATGAAGAACGTGCCCTCGCCGAGCATGGCGGTCGGCAGGGGAATGGTGTCCGACGTGTATTCCTCCGCCAGAATCGGCAGACCGGCAGCGACGTCGCCGATATGCTAAAAGCCGCGTCCGATGCCGCAGGGGCGTTCTTCGGAGCCCAAACGGCGGTCTA
>CAZEIC010000099.1:0-9755 GCA_964512175.1 uncultured Oscillospiraceae bacterium
GCAGCGTTTGGAACACCATGCCCGCGCACACGCACGAGCGCCGCATGGAGGTGTACTGCTACTTTGAAGTGCCGGAGAACAACGTCGTGTTCCACATGATGGGCGAGGGCAACGAAACGCGGCACATCGTCATGCAGAACGAGCAGGCGGTCATCAGCCCGTCCTGGTCGATCCACGCGGGCGCGGGCACGAGCAATTACACGTTCATCTGGGCGATGGGCGGCGAGAATCAGGCGTTTGACGATATGGACGCGATTCCCACGACGGCGCTGCGCTGACATCATTATAAGTAGTAGAAAGGAAATCAAATCATATGGATATGAACGCTTTCCGTCTGGACGGACGCGTCGCGCTGGTGACGGGCGCGAGTTACGGCATCGGTTTTTCCATCGCGACGGCGCTTGCCGAGGCGGGCGCGAAGATCGCCTTCAACGACATCAATCAGGAGCTCGTCGATAAGGGGCTGGAAGCCTACCGCGAGGCGGGAATCGACGCGCGCGGCTACGTCTGCGACGTGACGGACGAAGACGCGGTGCAGGCGCTGGTCGCGCAGATCGCCGGGGATATCGGCGTGATCGACATTCTGGTGAACAACGCCGGCATCATCAAGCGCATCCCCATGACCGAGATGAGCGCCGCCGATTTCCGCAAGGTCATCGACGTGGACCTCAACGCGCCGTTCATCTGCGCCAAGGCGGTCATCCCCGGCATGATACAAAAGGGAAGCGGCAAGATCATCAACATCTGCTCGATGATGTCCGAGCTTGGGCGCGAGACGGTCAGCGCATACGCCGCCGCCAAGGGCGGGCTGAAAATGCTCACGCGCAACATCTGTTCGGAATACGGCGAACACAACATCCAGTGCAACGGCATAGGGCCGGGCTACATCGAAACGCCGCAAACCGCGCCGCTGCGCGCGCCCGAGCATCCGTTCAACAAGTTCATCATCTCCAAAACGCCCGCCGCGCGCTGGGGCACGACCGACGATCTGCAAGGCCCCGCCGTGTTCCTCGCGAGCGACGCTTCCAACTTCGTCAACGGGCACATCCTGTACGTGGACGGCGGCATCCTTGCCTACATCGGCAAGCAGCCGTGACGGGGAGGGAAAACGCCTTGCCTTACGCCAATGAAATGCAGCGCTGCTACGACATGCAGGCGCTCGCCGTGCGGCAGGTGCTCGCGAGCCTCCCGGGCATACTGCCGCCGTTTGCCGAGCGATTCGGCGGGAAGCGGTATGCGCGCGCCGTGCTGCTGGGCATCGGCAGCTCGTACCACGCTTTGCACATCGCGCGCGGGTTCATACAGGACACGCTTGGCATCCCGACGTTCGCGCAAACACCCGAGCAGCTCGACTGGCTGACGAGCGACAGGCGCGCGGATACGCTCGTCATCGCCGCCTCGCAGTCGGGCACGAGCACCAATATGCTCCGGAAGATCGGAGAGTTGCAGGACGCCGGGTGCGACGTCGTCGCCTTGACGCAATTCCTTGAATCGCCGATCGGCAAGCGCGCGCGTCACGCGCTTTGGCTGGACATCCCGGAAGAAAAGGCGGGGCCCAAGACGATGGGCGTGCTGGCGACCGCGATGCTCGCGGCGTTTGCCGCCTGCGCGCTGCGCGACGCGTCCGGGCGGATGACGGATGCGCTTGCCAAGGACGGCGCGGCGTTCGCCGATGCGCTGGAGGGCAATCTCTCTGCGGCAAAGGCATTCGCGCAAACGCGCGCGCGGGCGCTCGGGCAGCACGCGGCGTGGATCGTCGTGGGGCAAAAGGAAGCCTATGCGCCTGCCGGCGAGGCGGCGCTCAAGCTGGTGGAGACGGTGCGTGTGCCGGTCACGGCATATGAATTAGAAGAAATCGTGCACGGACCGTGCGCTTGCTTCTCCAAGAACACCGCGCTGATGTACATGGGCACGGATTGGGAGGAGCGCGCGCGCCCCGAGGCGCTTTGCGGCATGTGCGCGGATATGGGTGGCGCGGTATATAAGGTCGTCGCCACCGAGGGCGACGCGCGCGAGGAAGGCGACAGGCTGTACCTGCATACGCAAAAGCACGCGCTGTACGCCATGCTGACGCTGCTGCTGCCCGCGCAGGCGGTCAGCGCGTGGGTCGCGCCCGAAATGGGCGTCGATCTGGACGCGCATGCGAAAAACCGCTGGGCTTCCGTGCTGGCGGGGCATCTGTGATCCGCGAAGGAGGAATGGGCATGCTGTTTCTGGGCTGCGACAGCGGCGCGACCAAGGTCGATTTCGTGCTCGCGCGCGAAGACGGCGTTGTGCTCGCAAGAAAGAGCTTCCCCGGCGTGACGATGGTCACGGACGGGCTGGACGACTACAGCGCCGAGATGCGGCGCTACCTGCGCGCGCTGCTGTCCGCGGCGGGCGCGAAGGCGGAGGATGTGACCTGCGCGACGTTCGGGCTGACGGGCTACGGCGAATCCAAAACGTCGGTCGCCGACATGCAGGCGGTGTTCGCGGGCGTGCTGGGCGATTCGCCGCTGATACTGGTCAATGATTCCGTGACGGGCTGGAGCGGCGCGCTGCGCTGCCGTCCGGGCATTTGCCTGTGCTCGGGCACGGGTTCGGTCGCCTACGGCGAGGACGAACACCGAAACGGCGCGCGCGCAGGCGGCTGGTCGATTCGCTACGGCGACGAGGGCTCGGCGCATTGGGTGGCGGCGGAGGCGTTCCGCGCGTTCTTCCATCAGGCGGACGGACGCATGCCAAGGACGCTGCTCTACGACTATTTCATGGAGCTGTTCGACGCTTCCGACCCGCTGCATATTTGCGGCGAAATCGAGGCGTTCACGGACGCGGGCGATTACGCGAAGGTCGCGCGCTTCCAGCGTTCGGTGCTGGAGCTGTATAAACGCGGCGATCCGTGCGCCCGCGATATCTACCGCGCCGCCGCGCGCGAGCTTTGCGCGCTGGCGAAGGCGTTGAAAGACAGGCTGGATTTCGCGCCAGACAAGCCTATCAGCGTGACCTACACGGGCGGTCTTTTCCGGGCAGGTGAGTGCGTGCTTGCGCCGCTTGCCGAGTATGTGCAGGCAATGGGCGGCGCGCTGGTCGCGCCCGCTTACGGTCCGCTTGCGGGCGCGGCGGGGTACGCGGCGCGCGCGTATGTATCAGGCGACGTGCTGGAGACGCTCATGGCGCGCGTCGAGCAGAGCACATCAGATTAATTTGTGAAGGAGAAACCACATGGCTGCCATCAACTACGACAAACTTCGCATCATGGTCATCGGCGCGCATCAGGACGATCCCGAGAAGAGCGGCGGCATCGCCATCAAGTACAGCCGTCTGGGGCACACGGTCAAGTTCCTCTGCGCCACGAACGGCGGCGCGGGGCATCAGGAGTATCCCGGTTATAAGATCGTCCAGATTCGCGACGCGGAGAAGAACCGCGCCAAGGACGTGCTGGGCATCGCGGAATATGAGAGCCTCGACATCAACGACGGCTACCTGACGACCGAGATCCACAACCGCGAGCGTATGATGCGCGCCATCCGCACGTTCGCGCCCGACGTCATCATCACGCACCGCCCGTGGGATTATCACCCCGACCACCGCAACACCGGTATGCTGGTGCAGGACTGCTCCTACCTTCTGCGCGTGCCCAACTTCCTGCCGACCGTGCCCGTCATGGACAAGCTGCCGTTGATTTTCTATATGAGCGATTCCTTCCAGAAACCCTGCCCGTTCAAAGCGGACGTGGTGATCGACATCGACGACGTGAGCGAGCAGCGCCTTCTGGCGTACGCGCAGCACGAGAGCCAAGTGTTTGACTGGCTGCATTGGGTGGACGGTGTCGACCCCAAAACGCTGCCGACCGACCCCGAAGCGCGTATGGAATTGATGCGCGCGCGTTACATCCCGCGCTGCACATGGCAGTCGGACGCTTTCCGCGACAAGCTCATCGAGCGCTACGGCAAGGAGCGCGGCGAGCGCGTGCGCTGCTGCGAGTCCTTTGAAGCCTGCGAATACGGCGCAAGCCATAAGGGCGTCGATTATATGCGGTTGTTCCCGTTCTGATTCGTCCGCGCGGCAGGGATCGCCGTCCTACTTGAGCAGATACGACGTGCCCAGTATGACGGCGGCCAACAGAAAGACCACGAATACCGTCTTGATGAAGTACCAGTTTTGCGTCTTCATGATAACCCTCCATTCCGCTGCCGCGCCGCACAAAACGCATGGTATGCGCTACACGTTCAGGATAGACCCGCCCGCGACAGCCTTTTGCTGGGACGCTTTGCTGTCGCGCTTCTGAATCTGCTTGAGCAGGTCGATTTGCTGCGTGATGAAGTGCGCGCTGTTGCGAATCATTCTGTCGCCGTTGTTGATGAATTCGTCGCGCATATAGCGCCGGAAGAAATCGCCGAAAGTGATTTTGTGGATGAACCCTTCGACGTCCGTGCCTTCGGGGCTGTACGGCTCTCCTCTGCGCACGAACGCCATGCCGCAATCCGCGTAATAATTGAGCGACATGTGCATTTCCGTTGGCTCGCTCGCCTTGATGAAGTACACGGTGAAAAATGGGTTCTGGGACGTTTCTTTGCACAGGCGCTCGAGGATCGCGATCCGTTCGGACACCGTGAACGGCCGCATCAGGCTCACGTCGTTGTCCATCCGCCCGGTGCGCACGAACTGACGGAAGCCCTGCTCTGTGATGACCAGATGCGTGACCTTGCGCTTGGCGAACACGTTTTGAAAGCGCTTGTTTTCGATGTCGTACATTTTCTCGATCGCGTCGCGCGCTTCCGGATTGTCGCCCATGTTCAGCTCGGTCACGCCGTCCAGAAACGCCGCGCGCTGTATGTCCGCGTCGATGAACAGGATGCACAGGTCGTAGCATAAAGCGTAGATTTCCCGGTCTTCTTCGGCTTCGCGATAGGAATCGATGATGCGCAGGTAGTTGTCAAACGAAGCGTCCGCGCTTGCGTTGCCTGTCGGCGCGGCGTACTGCTGACCGTCTGAAAGCAAGGCTTCGACGCGTTCCAGCGTGCCCGCGCCGACCTCTATCAGAAGCCCGCGTTTTTTGTTGAACCATAACATTTGGCGCTCGTGCGTTTCGCCTTTCGCGTCCTGATAGGCAAGCAGGAGCATATCGACGTTCAGCATCGGCGACAGCGCCGCCGCCTCGGTCATGATCTGCGGGCAGGGGAGCACGATGTTTTTGTATTGCTGCCGGAACAGCAGCGGCAGCATCTCCATGATGCTCTTTGCCGCGAACGTCTTTTCAGGCGGCATGGACGTATAGTGCCGGATGGTGTACGCAAGCTCGGGATTGCCGTGGAGCACGCTGTCGATGTAGGAGAACACGAGGTGGTTGCTCCAGCAGTTGAGCACCAAAAACCGGCATGCTTTGGCTTTTTCCAGATCCGCCAGCAACTGCCGCAGCGCGTGATCGGTCTCCCGCTGCTCAAGCAGCGAGCAGATGCCTTCGCGGCTTGCCGGGTAAAAAAGCATGTCGTTGAATATGTCCCGTATCTGGTAATACTCCGCGTCCCGTTCATTCAAGCAAATCAAAGCGTCCAAACGCGCTTTCTGCTCGTCGGAAAGCTGTTTTCCATACAGATCCATGAACGCTTGGTGCGTTTGCGTTGCGCTGGAACGCGAAGCCTTTCCGCAGAGAATACGGTGCAACGACGTTTTGCTTTTATGCCCCAATGCGCGCGATACGCCCGCCGCGCTCAAACCGAGCTCGCGAATCGTCTTTTTGAGAAAATCTCCGTATAAGGCTAATTCGTCGGTCACGGAAGTTGTACGCTCCTTCAATATATTCCTGTTCTTATACATACCGTTCACGATTTATACACTCCTATATTAAAGCCATTCGTTCATGTTTGCAACAATCGCGTTCACAGTATACCGTGTGTACGAAAAAATCGCCATAGTCTGCAAACAAATACGCGGACACGTCCATGTGGATATTCGTCGTAAAACCGTATTGACAGCATGCGCCGTTTGGAGTAAAAATATGGATAGCATATTTTGATACCAAAGGAGGCGCAACATGGAGCGTTACGGTCATCGCAAGTCCGCCTGCGTGCTGACCCTGCGCGACGCGCGCGGCGTGCCTGTCGCGGGGCGCGAGGTGCGCGCGCTGCAAACGGGGCATGAATTCTTGTTCGGGTGCGGCGCGTTCGATTTGCTGCCGCTGCTCGATCCCGAAACGCCCAGACAGGCGCTGCCGCGTCTGCACGCGATGTGGGAGGCGTGGCGCGAGCTGTTCAATTACGGCACGCTGCCGTTTTATCAGGGGCGGTACGAGCCAAAGCCCGGGCAGACCCAAGAGGCGCGCACGCGCCGCGCGGCAAGGCTGCTCGCCGAGCACGGTTACCGCGTCAAGGGGCATCCGCTGTGCTGGCACACCGTGTCCGCGCCGTGGCTGATGGGCATGACGGACGAGGAAGTGCTGGACAACCAGAAATCGCGCATCCGCCGCGAGATCGGCGCGTTCCGCAACGAAATCAAGCTCTGGGACGTGATCAACGAGGTCGTCATCATGCCGGAGTTCACGCATGACGAGAACGCCATCACGCCGCTGTGCAAGCGCATGGGACGCGTGCCGCTGGTCAAGGCGCTGTTTGATACCGCGCGGCAGGCGGACCCGGACGCGACGCTGCTCATCAACGATTTCAACGTCGGCGAGCGCTATCGCCAGCTTGTGGAGGATTGCCTCGCGGCGGGCGTTCCCATCGGCGCGATCGGCCTGCAGTCGCACCAGCATCAGGGCGCGTGGGGCGCGGAAAAGCTCGCGGAGGTCGTCGACCGCTTCAAGGGCTTCGGCTTGCCGCTGCATTTTACCGAGAACACGTTCGTTTCGGGCGAGCTGATGCCGCCGCATATCGTCGATTTGAACGATTTCCAGCCCGAAACATGGCCGTCCACGCCCGAAGGCGAGGACAGGCAGGCGCGCGATCTGCTCGAAATGCTCGATTTGCTGTTTGCCAGCCCGTCCGTGACCGCCTTTACCTGCTGGAATCTCGTGGACGGGCAGTGGCTCAAAGCGCCCGCCGGGGTGCTGCGCGAGGATGGCAGCCGGAAGCCGGCGTTCGAGGCGTACAAGCAGCGCGTCCAGAAGGACTGGCGCACCGACGTTACGCTGACGACCGACGAAAACGGTACGTGCCGGCTGACGGGCTTCCGCGGCGAATATCAGTTGATTTCCGACAGCGGCGCGTGCGAATTCACGCTTGGAAGGGACGAACCCTCCCAGACGCTCACGCTGCGGTAACAGAAAGGCGGCATACGAATGCAAGCGTTCAACCCATACCTACCAAGTTATGAATACATCCCCGACGGCGAGCCGCACGTCTTTGGCGACCGCCTGTACGTCTATGGCTCGCACGACCGCTTTCAGGGGCATGTCTACTGCCTGAACGACTATGTTTGCTGGTCTGCGCCCGTCGATGACTTGAAGGACTGGCGCTACGAGGGCGTGATCTACCGCAAAACGGACGACCCGCTGAACGCGGACGGCGCGGCGTGCCTTTACGCGCCGGACGTGATGCGCGGTCCGGACGGGCGGTACTACCTGTACTATGTGCTGGACAAGCGCTGCCGCGTGGCGGTGGCGGTGTGCGATACGCCCGCAGGCAAGTACGAGTTCTACGGCTTCGTGTGCGACGCTTCGGGCGCGATTTTGGGCGAGCGCGCGGGCGATGAGCCGCAGTTCGACCCGGGCGTGCTGACCGAGGGCGACAAGACATACCTGTACACGGGCTTTTGCGCGCCCGGCGACGCGAGTCGCAAAGGACCGATGCTGACCGTGCTGGAGCGCGATATGCGCACCATCGCGCGCGAGCCTGTCACCATCATGCCCAGCGAACCCTATGCCAAGGGCAGCGGCTACGAGGGGCACGAGTTCTTTGAAGCGTCGTCCATCCGGAAGCTGGGCGACACCTATTATTTCGTGTATTCCTCGGTCGTCATGCACGAGCTTTGCTACGCGACCAGCAAGCGCCCCGACGGCGGCTTTGTCTTTCGCGGCGTGATCGTCAGCAACAACGATATCGGCGTCGCGTCCTATAAGCCCGCGCGAAAGCCCATGTATTACGGCGCGAACAATCACGGCGGGCTGGTACAGGTCGGCGACCGGACGTACATTTTCTATCACCGGCACACCAACGGCACGAATTTTTGCCGTCAGGGCATGGCGGAGCGCGTGACGGTCATGGAGGACGGCGCGATTCCGCAGGTGGAAATGACCTCCTGCGGGCTCAACGGCGGCGCGCTCGCTGGGCGCGGCACATACCCCGCGTATATCGCCTGCAACCTGTTCACGGATGAGGAGAACCCCTACACCGGCGGCTCGGGCGGTAACGGCTTCTGGCTGGACAGCCGCTTTCCGCGCATCACGCAGGACGGGCGCGACGGCGACGAGGAGCAGGGCTACATCATGAACCTGCGCGACGGCGCGACCTGCGGCTTCAAGTATTTCGACTGCGAGGGCGTTGCGCGCGTGTCCGTGTCCGTGCGCTGTTATTGCAAAGGCGTGTTTCAGGTGAAGACCGCGTGGGACGGCGATGTGCTCGGCGAAATCGCGGTGCATTCCGCGAACGTCTGGACGACGTTTTCCGCGCCCGTTCGCATCCCGGACGGCGTGCGCGCGCTGTACTTGACCTACAAAGGCACGGGAAACGCTGCGCTGCGCGATTTTACGCTGGCGTAAACAAATATTGGAGGTGGTTTTCATGACTGCGCATACCGAAATCAAAAAGCGCCATTTCCGCATTCTGGCGGACTTTCCCGCCGTGCGCGCGTTCATGGTGCGCGTCTATCAACGCAACTGGCACAACGGCGTTCCCGCGCCCTTTCTGGAGTACGCGTTGAGCGCGGACTGGGCGGATCAGACGTTCGCGCACCGGAACGCCGTCTGGGAGGACGGCGGGAAGATGGCGGCGCTCTGCTTCTATGAGAGCAAACCGGGCACGGTGTTTTTCAACCTCGACCCCGAGTACGGCTTCCTCGCGGGCGATATGATCGACCATGCCGAAGCGCAGCTTCGCGACAAGGACGGAAAGCTCAAGCTGCAGCTTTTCGAGGGGCAGGACGCGCTGATTCGCGAAGCGGAGCGCAGGGGCTACCGCGTGACGGACACGTACAACGACATGCTGTTCGACCTGCGCAAGCCCTTGGAATGCAAGCTCCCGGAGGGCTTCCGCTTCGTGCCGCCCGCCCAGATCGAAACAGCCAAGGCGCTGCTTTGCTGCTGGAAAGGCTTTGATCACGAGAGCGAGGGCGAATGGGACGGCAGGCTCGACCCGGGGCTGCGCACCTCCCTCGCGCCCAACGCCACGCCGCAGTATTTTGTGGTCGTGGAGCATATCGCGTCGGGCGAATACGTCTGCTATGCCGGGATGTGGTGGACGCCCGAAAACAAGCTGGCGTATATGGAGCCGCTGTGCACCGCGCCCTTGTATCGCAAAAAGGGGCTTGCCGCCGCGGCGCTCTCCGAAATGGCGCGGCGCATGCGTCCGCTGGGCGCGGAATGGATGACCGGCGGCGCGAACCCGTTCTACGCGCGCATCGGCTACGAGCCGGCGATCCAGTGGCTGCGGTACGAAAAGGACTGACACGCCATCGACGGCGATAAAGCCTGATAAAGCAAAATCCGAACCCATTGTTGAGTTCGGATTTTGCTTATCTTGGTGGAGCATAGCGGATTCGAACCGCTGACCTCGACAATGCGAATGTCGCGCGCTAACGAACCAATCCTACTTTCGCCCCAGGATAAATAAAAAAGCTTGAGA
>CAZEIC010000100.1:0-7817 GCA_964512175.1 uncultured Oscillospiraceae bacterium
AGCCGTGCGCGCAGAAAATGCCCGCGCCTGTACGCCCTGTGCGCCAGCCTGTGCCAAATCACCGCGCGAATGCCTGGATAACACAAAAGCACCTCGGCGCGGCTGTGCGCCGCCGGGTCGCGCGCGAGCACCGCGTCGATATCCGCTTTGAGCCATTCGAGCATCGGGCATTCTCCTTTCCACACAAAAAGCCGCCTCCCGCAAGAGACGGCTGTATGCCGCGGTTCCACTCCGCTTGGAGCGCGTGCGCGCTCCCGCTTGACCCGCCTGTAACGCTGCGGCTGCGGCGCTCCTACTGCTTGTTCGGAAACGCGGCTCTCGGGGGCACTGCCCGACCTGCCCGGGCGCGCTTCCAGCCGACGGCGCGCCCTCTCTTGGGACAGGCGTTGCGGGCGTTTTACCCGGTCATCGCCATGCGGTATTATATGCCATGCGCCGCCCGCGTGTCAACAGCGTTTTTCAGTCCCGCCGCCGGTTGCCCGCGAGCACCACCAGCCGCAAAAGCTGTAAGATCGCCGACAGCGCCGACGCGACATACGTCATGGCGGCAGCGGAAAGCACGGCGCGCACGCCCTTTTCCTCCTCCTGCGTGATCGCCCCGCCGTCTGTCAGCATGGCGATGGCGCGGCGGCTGGCGTTGAACTCCACCGGCAGCGTGACGAGCGAAAAGAGCACGACCAGCGTAAACAGCGCGATGCCCGCGTACATCAGCGGCGACCACGAGGCGATCAAGCCCACGATGAAAATCGGGATGGACAGTTTCGAGCCGATGTTCACCGCCTGAACGGACGCCGAGCGCAGCGCCAGCGGCGCGTAATCCTCGTGCTTTTGCAGCGCGTGTCCCGCCTCGTGCGCGGCGATGCCCAGCGCGGCGACGCTGGAGGACGCGTACACGCCCTCCGACAGCGAGAGCGTGTCGCTTCGGGGGTCGTAATGGTCAGTCAGCGTGCCCTGCGTGCGCCCGATGGCGACGCTCGCGCAGCCCGCGCGCGAGAGCATATCGCCGACGACCTCATATGCCGGACGACCGGACGCCGTCGGCACTTTGGAATACTTGCTGTACGCGCTCTTGACGCGCCACTCCGCCCATAGGGCGACGATGAGCCCCGGTAAAATCAGAAGATACGTCCAGTCATACCACATGCGCATCCCTCCTTGCTAGAGTATACCATTATTTATTGCGCCGCGCAACTTTTCCATGCGCTCGTCCGTTGACTATGTGAAAGGTCCTTTCAAACGCTGCCGTCAAGGAGGCTCGCATGATTCCCGATTCCATGTTCACAGACGGCGCTTCGGCGCTGCTGCCCGCACTGTACCGCATTGCCTTGAGCGTTCTGCGTCACCCGCAGGACGCGCAGGACGCCGTGCAGCAGGGCATGCTCAACGCTTGGGCGGCGCGCGGGCGCGCGGACCCTCGAAACCTGCGGGCGTGGCTGACGCGCATCGTGATCAACGAGTGCCGCAACATCCAGCGCCACCGCATGCGCGTGCTCCCGACGGATGCCCTCGAGGAAACGGGGTACACCCCGCCCGACCGGCAGCTTGCCGACGCCGTGCGCGCGCTGCCCGAGCCTCTGCGCGTGCCGCTGCTGCTCAAGTACATGGAGGGCTACTCCGAAAAGGAGATCGCGTATACGCTGCACGCGCCCGTATCGACCGTCAAGAGCCGGCTGTACCGCGCGCGGCGCGCGCTGCAAAAGACGCTGTCCGACGAGGAGGTGAGCTTTGAATGAAACGCATTGACGCGCATTCGCTCCGGCAAACGCTCCCGCCGATGCCGGAAGCCTTTGAAACCCGCATGCTGGGCGTGCTTCGGGCGCTGCCCGAGCAAAAGAAAGGACGCATCATGAAAAAGAAACTGTCTTTGAGCTTCGCGCTCATCCTGATTCTCTCGCTGCTTGCCGCCGCCGCGCTGGCGCTGACGCTCTCTCGCGCGTTTTTCGAGGACGTGGCGGTCATGCAGTTTGAAAACGGCTATTACGACGACTGGACGCTGCAACAGAAGCTGCGCATGCTCTCGCTCATGGGCGAGCACGGCGTGACGATGGACGAGGAAGATGCGAAGCACATTCTGGACGACAAAATGCCCGACAACGAGCGCGAACGGCGGTTGGACGCGTTCATGGCGAAGAAGTACGGTATCAACGGACGCACCGACGTGATCGGGCTGACGAGCATCTTGGAAAAGGAACTGGGGCAGTACATGGCGTGGTCGCTAGAGGACAAGGCGTGGTACTCCAAAATGCTGCTGGACACCGGGCTGATGGGCGGGGACGATGTGGTGAATCTTTTGCCCGAAGGCGACGTGATTTCTCCCGTCGAAGCCGAGCGCATCGCGCGAGAGACGATACGCGACGCGTTCGCGCTTTCGCCGGACGCGCTGGACGAATACGCCGCGCTGCTGGAATACAGCGTGCACATCAAGCAATACCAGCAGGAAGCGCCTACATATTATGTCATGCTGACCCGGCAGACCGACTTTACGCGCGAAATCGGCTGGACGAAGTATTCCTGCTACATCACGGGCGACGGGCGCGTGCTGGGCAGCGCCGACGATCCGTGGCTGCTCTCGCCGTGGGAGCGCGCCGCGAAGGAATGCGCCGAGCGCGAGCGCATCGAGCAGGGCATGGCGCTGGGGTATGCGCCCGAGGCGACGCAGCGCATGGACGCGGGCGCGCCGCTGTATACCGCGGACGGCAATCCCTACTTCCATCTGGAAGCCGCGTGCCCGTCGGTTTCCGCCGCGCTGCTGCCGATGCGCGAAGCCGAGGCGTATCAGGCGACGGAGAGCAAATCGCCCTGCCCGTACTGCGTGACGCGCATCGACGTGTGGACGCTCGAACAGAAGCTTCGCTGGCGCGGCGGCGAGTACGGGCTGCCGTCCGGGGAGGATGTGCAGGAAGCGCTGGCGCTGGAGATTGGCAAAGGCGCGCTCGTTAAGCGCTATTCCGTCACCGACGAAACGCTCTCCGCGCTGCTTTGCTGCCCGTACTTCTACGCGCGCCCAAACGAAGCGCCGTTCTATGTGCTCATCTTCTCCGCGCCCAAGAACGCGCAGGGCGAGGACGTGCCGATGTTCAGGTTCAGCGTGACGATCGACGCGAAGACGGGTGAGGTGCTCGACACGCAGGACGAACAAAGCGGCTCGCTGGGGTGAATTGAATATGATAGGAAGCGTATCGGCGAGCCGACGCGCTTCCTTTTATTTGTTTCTTTCCAGCGCGAGCAGCCATTCCTTCACGTCCAACCCGCCGCCAAAGCCCGTGAGCGCGCCTGACGCGCCGATCACGCGGTGGCAGGGTACGATGATGGAGATGGGATTGTTGTGGTTCGCCATGCCGACGGCGCGGTAGCCGCGCGGGCAGCCCGCCGCCTCGGCGATTTGCTTATACGACCGCGTTTCGCCGTAGGGGATGTCGCGCAGCGCCGCCCAGACGCGCGTCTGGAAATCCGTGCCCTTGGGGCGCAGCGGCACGTCAAACGCCGTGCGCTTGCCCTCGAAATATTCTCGCAATTGCCGCTCCGCTTCGGGGAGCGGCGCTTCGTTTTCGCCGCCCGGCAGCTCGCCGACGCGCCCGAAGGACAGTTTCGTCAGGCATCCGTCCTCCTGCTCCAAGGTGATCTCGCCAAACGGCGCGTGCATGACCCGCGTGCTTCTCATGTGCGTTCACTTCCTTTGCGTCATTATAGCAAATTCGTTGACAACGCGCAACGGCGGCTCTATAATGGAATAGACGAAAACACGCGACAATCCTTTCATACGTCCGCCCGTGAGCGACCGGGAGAGGGGGCAGACCCTTGGAAGCAGGATATGGCAAGGCGCGGCTGACGCCGCCCGTCGGCGTGGCGCTCGCTGGGTATCGCGACCCTTCCGAACGCCGCGCGACGCATGTGTCCGATCATCTGTACGCGCGCGCGCTCGTCGTGCGCGACGGCGAGCGAAAATGGCTGCTCATCTGCTGCGATTTGCTGGAGATGAGCGCGCGCGTCGCTTGCGACGTTCGCACCGCCGTGCGCCGCTACGGCTTTACCGACGAGGACACGATGTTTGTCTGCACGCATACGCACACCGGCCCCGCGCTCGTTTGCCGCGAGGGGCTAACGCCTGTCGACGGCGCGTATGCCGAAACCGTTTCCGCCGTGCTCGTGCGCGCCGCCGAGGGCGCGCTGCGCGATTTGTGCCGCGTGTCCAAGGCGCAGCGCATGGAAGCCCCGCTGCAAAGGCGATTCATGCGCGATTGCGCGGACGAGCACGCCCGGGTGGACGACGTTGTGCGCGGGCTTAAGCTCGAACGCCCGGGCGCGCCGGCGATCGCGCTCATTTCGTGCGCCTGCCGCCCGAACGCGCGCGGGCGCGTGACTGGCATCTCCGCCGATTATCCGGGCAAGCTGGTGGCGCTGATGACGGGCATGCACGCCATATTCCTGACCGGCTGCGCGGGCGACATCGAGCCCATCGTTCCCGAAAGCGCCGACAGGCACGCGCTCGTGGAGCGCATCGCGGGCGATATTCGCGCGGCGTATCTCGAGAAGCCGCGCCCCTGCGCCGCCACGCTCGACGTGGGACGGCTGACGTGCGCGCTTACGCAGCCCGTTTCCGTGCCGTTTGCGCGCATCGGCGAGGCGGTGATTTGCGCGCTGCCCTTCGAGGCGAATACCCGCGCGGGCGAGCGCATCCGCCAGAAGCTCCCGAAATTCACCGTGCTCGCGCTGGGCTACGCCGAGCAGCCGTTGGACGACCTTTCGCCGGGCGACGCAGAGCGCGTCGCGGACATGGTGGGGGAGGCGCTCGCGGAACGCTTTAGCGGCAAGTAAGAACGCCATTTATATGGAAAACCCGACGGGCGCTTGTCCCGTCGGGTTGCTTCTTGTTGGCTTACAGCGCCCACTGCACGTCCGCGCGCTCCCATGGCAAGTCGAGGTCGAGCCTGCCGAAATGCCCGTAGGCGGCGGTCTGGCGGTAGATGGGTCTGCGCAGGTCGAGCCGCTTGATGATGCCCGCCGGGCTCATGTCCAGCGTGCGCGCGACCATCTGCGCGATGGCTTCGTCGCTGATTTCGCCCGTGCCGAAGGTGTTGACCGCAAAGCTCACGGGCTGCTCCACGCCGATGGCGTATGCCAGCGCGATCTCGCAGCGCCTCGCGATGCCGCTGGTGACGACGTTCCGCGCCGCGTGCCGCGCGGCGTATGCCGCCGAACGGTCGACCTTGGTCGGGTCTTTCCCCGAAAAACAGCCGCCGCCGTGCGGCGCGTAGCCGCCGTAAGTGTCCACGATGATCTTGCGCCCGGTCAGCCCCGAATCGCCCGCCGGGCCGCCCAGCACGAACCGCCCGGTGGGGTTGATGTAATACTTCGTGTCTTTGTGCAGAAGTTCGCCCGGAATCGCTTTCTCAATGACCTCGCGCAGCATGCTTTCGCGGATATCCGCCTGCGAAACGCGCTCGTCGTGCTGGGTGGACAGAACCACCGCGTCCACGCGCACGGGTCTGCCGTCTTCGTAGGCGACCGTCACCTGCGCTTTGCCGTCGGGGCGCATCCACGGGAACATGCCGTTTTTGCGCACGTCCGCCATGCGCTTGGTGACGCGGTGCGCCAGCGCGATGGGCATGGGCATGAACTCGGGCGTTTCATCGCAGGCGTAGCCGAACATCATGCCCTGATCGCCCGCGCCGATGCGCTCCTCGCCCGTGCCCATCGCGATATCGGGCGATTGCTCGTGCACCGAGGTCAGCACTGCGCAGGAATGCCCGTCAAAGCCCATGCTCGAGCTGTCGTAACCGATATCGAGAACGACCGAGCGCGCGATATCGGCAATGGGCGCGTAGGTTTCGGTCGTGATTTCGCCCATCACGAGCACCAGCCCGGTCGTGGCGCAGGTCTCGCACGCGACGCGCGCGCGCGGGTCGTTGGTGAGGATAGCGTCCAGCACGGCGTCGGAAATCTGGTCGCACATTTTGTCGGGATGCCCTTCCGTGACGGATTCGGATGTGAACAGCTTGCGTACCATGGGGATTCCTCCTTCTTGCGCGATCAAAAAACGCTTGCCACAGACAAGCGTTGATATCGTATCGCGCCTTATCTGCCGGCGCTTGCGCGCCGCTGGATTTAGCACCTCGCCGTAAGGCAGGTTGCCGGGCTTCATTGGGCCAGTCCCTCCGCCGCTCTGGATAAGGTATGCAGGGGTCTTGCGACTCCGTTGTGGCGATTATAGCATACGGCGCTTGCGCCGTCAAGCGCCCGGGAACGATTTGACGGGCACGCCGCTTTTCATCACGAAATCGACGTTCGTCATCAGGTACGGGAAGGCGAGCGGGTCGCCCTTGACGGCGATGATGTCCGCCGCGCAGCCCTCGGCGATCCTACCGAGATCGTCCCTGCCCATGACGCGCGCGCCGCCCAGCGTCGCCGCCTCGAGCACCTGCGCCATCGTCAGCCCCGCCTGCAACAGCAGCGCGATTTCCATGTACGGCATGCCGACGACGCTGAAAACGGGCTTTTCCTCGATAAAGTCGTCGCCAAAGCCCAGTATGCCGCCCTTTTGCGAAAACCGCAGCGTGTTGTCCATCGCCGCGTATATCATGGGCGCGCCGTACTCGGCGTGCATCATGGCGTAGATGGACAGCGTGGGGGTCATGGCGACGTTGTTTCTGACCATCGCGTCCAGCAGATCGTCGTCCATAGTATCCATGCACGCGTGCGCCGCTTCGTCGATGCCCGTGCGCAGCAGCGTTTTCAATCTGCCTGCCCGGAGTACGTGCGCCGACACGCGCAGACCGTGCTTGTGCGCTTCGTTGTAAATAGCTTCGAGGGTCGGTTCGTCGAGCATGGGCAGGCTCTGGGTGTACGGATCGTATCCCTCGTCATAGGGGATCTTCACGTGATCCACGCCCGCGTCCGCGAGCGCCTTGACCGCCTCGGTCGCGTCGCGCGGCGAGCGCAGCGTCATGGGGTCTACGCCGCCGTAGCCGTTTTCCGTGGACAGGAACTTGCCGCAGACCGATATCGTGGGCATCGTGCAATCGTTTTCCAGTGCGCGCTTCCAGCGAATTGCGTCTTCGGTCGTTTTGTACGACAGTATGCCTTGATCGCGCAGGTGCGTCACGCCCGCGTCCAGCCACTTTTTGAGGCGCAGGTCGTCAAACCCGTGATAGCAGTCCATCAGGTGCGCGTGCGCGTTGATGATGCCGGGCATGACCGTGTGCCCCGCAAGGTCGATCGGGATCGCGCTTACGTCGATGTCCTCGCGGCTGACTTTCGCGATGCGCCTGCCGTCAATCAGGATGTTGCGCGTTTGAACGCCTTCGCCGTGCAAAAGCACGGAAACGTCGCGCAGGATGTACCGCATGTTCTTCTCCTTACACGGTGGTTTTTCGGCTCGCCGCCTTGGCGCGCAGCTCGTGGCTGAGCACGCGCTTGCGCATGCGCAGCGATTTGGGCGTGATTTCCAGCAGCTCGTCGTCGTCGATGAACTCCAGACACTCTTCGAGCGTCAGAGGATGCACCGAAACAAGACGCATGCTGTCCTCCGCGCCGGCGGAATTGCGCGTGTTGGTGACGTGCTTTTTCTTGCAGACGTTGCAAACGATATCGCCCGGACGGCTGTTTTGCCCGCAGATCATCCCGGCGTATACCGGCGTTTGGCTGGCGATGAACAGCGTGCCGCGCTCCTGCGTGTAAAACAGCCCATACTGCGTCGCCTCGCCCGTTTCAAAGCAGATGAGCGCGCCCACGCTCCTGTGCGGAATGTCGCCGCGCGCGGGCTGGTAGGAATCAAACACCGCCGACATGATGCCCTCGCCGCGCGTGTCGGTCATGAA
>CAZEIC010000100.1:7827-9568 GCA_964512175.1 uncultured Oscillospiraceae bacterium
GAACAGCCCGCGCGACGGCACGAGGAACTCCAGCCGCACGCGGTCGGAACCCGACATGTGATCCAGCAGCCCGCGCCGCCTGCCGATTTTCTCGATGACCGCGCCCGCGTACGCCTGCGGCACGTCGGCGACCATGCGCTCGACCGGCTCGCACGTCACGCCGTCGATTTCCTTGTAGAGCACCTCGGGCTTGGACACCTGAAACTCGTAGCCCTGCCGGCGCATCGTCTCGATCAGGATGGACAGGTGCAGCTCGCCGCGCCCCCAGACCTCGAAGCAATCGGGCGTGTCGCCGTCGCGCACGCGCAGGGATACGTCGGTCTGCGTTTCGCGGTAGAGCCGCGCGCGCAGGTGGCGGCTGGTGACGAACTGCCCTTCCGTGCCCGCAAACGGTGAATCGTTTACCGAGAACGTCATCGTGACGGTCGGCTCGGAGATTTTGACGAACGGCAGCGCTTCGGGCGCTTCGGGCGCGCAGACGGTGTCGCCGATGGAGATGTCGGCAAGCCCCGTCAGCGCCACGATATCGCCCATCGAAACGCTCTCGGTCGGCACGCGCTTGAGCCCGTCGTAGGTCGAAAGCTCGGTCAGCCGCCACGGCTGCGTGATTTGCGCGTCCAGCGCGTTGCAGCGCACGACCTGCGCGCCGGAAACCAGCGTGCCGCGCGCGATGCGCCCCACGCCGATGCGCCCGACGTAATCGTTGTAGTCGATGGTCGAAATCAACACCTGCGCGGGCCCTTCCATGTCGCCCTCGGGCGCGGGGATGTACTTGAGGATGGCGTCAAACAGCGGGCGCAGGTCTTCGCCCGGGTCGCTGGGGTCGAGCGTCGCCGTGCCCTTGCGCGCCGAGGCGTAGAGGATGGGGCGGTCGAGCGCGTCGGCGTCCGCTTCCAAGTCGATGAGCAGGTCGACGATTTCGTCCACGACCTCCGAGCAGCGCGCGTCCGGCCTGTCCATCTTGTTGACGACGATGAGCACGGGCAGCTTTAAGTCAAGCGCCTTTTTGAGCACGAACCGCGTCTGCGGCATGGGCCCCTCGAAGCTGTCGACCAGCAGCAGCACGCCGTCCACCATCAACAGCACGCGCTCGACCTCGCCGCCGAAATCGGCGTGGCCGGGGGTGTCCACGATGTTGATTTTCACGTCGCCGTAGTGTACGGCGGTGTTTTTCGCCAGAATGGTGATGCCGCGCTCGCGCTCCAAATCGTTGGAGTCCATGACGCGCTCCTGCACCTGCTGGTTCTGGCGGAACACGCCGCCCTGCTTGAGCATCTCGTCCACCAGCGTGGTCTTGCCGTGATCGACGTGCGCGATGATGGCGATGTTGCGGATATCTTCACGAATCAATGGGATTCCTTCTTTCTAATACTGCGCCCTCGGCGCGATCTCTGCGAGTGTCAGTCCTTCGTTATTCTCGCCCGCCAAGCGGATGCTCCATTCGTTCTCAAACAGCAGCACGGGCAAATCGTCCGCGTCCACTGCGCGCGCGCTGGTCGAGGTCAGGCGCAAATCGTCCACCGGTTTGGGCGTTTCCACGACCCAGCGCACGAAGCGGTAGGGGAGGTGCGTCAGCACGATGTCCGCGCCGTACTCGCCCTTGAGCCGGAAGGTCAACACGTCGAACTGCAGCATGCCGACCACGCCGACGATGAACTCCTCCAACCCTGTTTCTGTGCGCCGGAAGGTCTGGATCGCGCCTTCCTCGGACAGCTGCAGCACGCCCTTGACGAACTGCTTG
>CAZEIC010000101.1:0-9561 GCA_964512175.1 uncultured Oscillospiraceae bacterium
GCTCTTCGCCATTTTACTCCAGCGTTTCTCCGCCAGAACAGGGCGGCGTTAATATTCAGCCTCGCAGAGGCGCACGGAAACGGTCTTGTAAATCTCTTTATTCATTGGAATACCGTCTTTCTGTTTTTCTCATAGAATCTTGAAAAACGCTGAAATGCTCTTTTCCTCTCTTGTCCTAACCGTCTTTCCGATTTTTAAGCCACTTCGCAGGAGCGGAAACCACGCCATAGCAAAAGACGAAGTGCATTTATTTTTCTCCCGAAACCTTGCCCCCCCCCTTGCGAACCGTCAGACTGCCAGCGTGTGAACGTTCGTATCGCGGAAACCGCAGTTCTTAAAGCGTCTCAAATACTATACTTTGTGATACGCTCAAAAATCGACCGATTTCACGTATCATAATATTCTAATCTTTATTATGAAACGTCTCATTTTGGCTATTGACTTTATGATACGCTCATGATACAATAGATTCAACGAAAGGGGAGGTTGAGCAATGGCACGCATCAAATACATTCGCGTCAGCACGCAGGAGCAGAACACCGCGCGGCAAGAGCAGGACATAAACAAGTATGACAAGGTGTATCTTGAGAAAATCAGCGGCAAGGACACCAACCGCCCGCAGCTTCAAGCCATGCTGGAATACGTGCGCGAAGGGGACATTGTGGAGGTTGAAAGTTACAGCCGCCTTGCCCGCGATACGCGCGACCTCTTGAACATCATCGACACGCTGAACAAGAGGAACGTTTCGTTCGTGTCGCAGAAAGAGCAGATAGACACCAGCACGCCCGCAGGACGCTTCATGCTCTCCGTATTCGCCAGCCTCGCGCAGTTTGAGCGGGAGCAAATCCTTTTAAGACAGGCGGAAGGAATCGCCATAGCGAAGCAGGAAGGGCGCATGGGACGCCCCGAAATCCAGCCCTGCGACCAGTTCGCCGCCATCGTCAAAGACTGGAAAGCGGGCAAAATGACCGCCGTGGAAGCGATGAAACAGGCGGGAATGACAAAGCCCACCTTCTACCGCAAGGTAAAAGCGATGTATGGCGAATGATAAAACGAACCGCCCGAAGCTGCAAAAAGCCTCGGGCGGTTCTTCGTTTTAACAGTGTTTTACATCTGATTCAGGTTTTTCATCAACGCATCAATGCCGGTTTGTGAAACCGTGATGTAATACTTTTTTGTCGTTTCGATTTTTCCGTGTCCCATCTGACTGCACAGAACGTGTGTTGGCGTGTTCAACGTTGCCAAATGCGTTCCATAGGTATGGCGAAGATAGTGATATTTGAAATTGATGCCAAACTCGCTTTTAAGTATGCGGGAATGATACTTCATCGAATTGACTGTTTGAATCTTTCCGTTTGACAGGCAATTGACTAGTTCCAATGATGAAAGTTTGTTTTCATCTGCATCAATCACGAAGGTTTGATTCTGTTCTTGTCTTCTGACTTGAGCAGGCGTTGCATTATGGCGTTGTTCCTCCAGCACTTGCAGATATTCTTTCATTTTATCACAAAAATAAATCGTTCTCCTTGCATTTCGCGTTTTCAATGGAACCAGTCTTATCAAACCATCCTGATACGCCATTTGTTGTTCTATGCGGATAATGCCGTTTGTCAAATCCACTTGCGACCATTTTAACCCGTAACATTCATTGATTCGCAAACCGCAATAGCGCCCGAACAAATATGCAGTCTCGGCATTGGATTCAGAAAAGTAATTATCCATCACCGATAATTCATCATCGGTAAAGATATGAATATCTGTATCTTCATCGACTTTCATTTTCGGCATGTGTATCTTTGTATCTTTGTTTACACACAATCTATTGTAGTCTCTTGTATCTAAATAGTTTCTGGAATACGCCTGTCCAAAGAGCAAATAGAACATCTTCAAAAAACCTTCGACATACATAAACGAATAATCGTTTTCATAATAGAGCGCTGATAAATAGTCTTGCACCTCCGCCGTGTTAATGCTATCTATTGCTCTGCCACCAAACTTTATACGCAAATGATTTGTCCATAAACTATCTTGTTTGCGTATCGTAGCAAACGCTCTATCCTTGCGACCTTTTTCACAATATTCGGCGTAAACCTCCGCGACTGTCTTTGAAACGATTTCCTGTTTGACAGGTACGGGTGCAATCAAACCTTCAAATGTCTTCTCCGCATCAATCGCCCTTTTTCTCGCCTTGATTGCGGCGCGCTTATTGGCAAGCGGTTCGCCCGTCTCGCTTGTACTGCACTTTCTGTAAACGGGTTTTCCGTTTACAATCACCTTGAAACGGAAACCCCAATTTCCGTCCTTAAACTGATACACACCCGTGTCCGTCTGCTTTGACATGGTTTTCTCCTCCTCAATCGGCACTTTTTAAGGTGCCTTTTGGAAAGGACAAACCTTTTGATTCTGTTTCGCGGCACTTCGGTGCCTCCGCCCCCGTGCCCCGTCGGTGGAAATTGCCCGATTGCGCGACATTCCAAAGGAATGGAGCACAAAGCAGGGAGATTTCCAGCGAACACCGTGCACGAAATGTGCAAGGACGAAGCCCGCCACGGCAAGGCGTTCGAGGGGTTGCTGAACCGGTACTTTGGGAAGTAAGCAAAGACATATTAGGAAGCGTCGCGAGGCGCTTCTTTTTAATTTGCGCGCCGTGTTGTAAAAATATTTCGTTTCCATATATAACCGCTTGCGTTTTGATGTATAAATTGTTACAATGCCATTACGACGGCGACGTGAAGGCGTTCCCGCACGAACACGACGCGAGCGAGGTACTTTGAGATGAAACGATGTATCGCCTTTTGGATGGCATTGTGTATAGCGATGTGCGCGGGGTTCGCGCTCGGCGAGGAGGACGTGTCCTTCACGGCGGCGGAATATCGCGATTTGCAGTACGGCGATCAGGGCGAGGACGTTCTCGCGCTGCAAACGCGGCTCAAAGAGCTGCTGTATTATGCAGGACCGTTGAGCGCCAATTTCGCCGAGGTCACGCGCTCGTCAGTGCGCAGGGTGCAGGAGGCGTATGGCTTGACCGTGACGGGCGTCGTCGACAGGGCGACGCACGATATCATCTACGGCGAGTGCTACCGCCCGCTGGAGCACGGCGCGTCCGGCGAGGACGTGAAACGGCTACAGACGCGGCTGATCGAACTGGGCTATTATCACGGCAAGGTGTCCGGCAATTATCTGGACGGCTCGCGCGCCGCCATCGGCAATTTCCAAGAGGACAACGGTCTGGAGAAGACCGGCAAGGCGGACGTGAAAACGCTCGCGCTGCTCTATAGCGAGAACTACTACCGCCCGACCGCCACACCCGCGCCCACCGAAACCCCCGTGCCGACGGAAACGCCCGTCCCCACCGCCACGCCCGAGCGCGCGTTCCCGGGGACGCTGCGGCGCGGCTCTACCGGCGAAAACGCCACGCTCATCCAGCAGCGCCTGACCGAGCTGGGCTTTTATGAGGGCAAGATCACGACGGGCTATTACGACCGCACGCAGGCGGCGGTCAAGGCGTTCCAGAAGCACAACGGCTTGAAGGACGACGGCGTTGTCGGCGAGGAAACGTGGCGCGTGATGTTCCAGTCTCCGGACGTGATCCCCGCCAGCGCGCCCGCCGCGCCGCCCACGCCCGTGCCCTATTTCCTCGAGGTGGACGTGAACAACCAAGTCATCAAGGTGTTCATGCCCGACAAAGAGGGCAATTACACGAACCTCTACAAGCAGTTCATCTGCTCGACGGGCACGACGGGCTTCCCCAGCGACGTGGGCACATGGACGCTGACCGGGCGCAGGGCGCTCTGGGCGGAGTTCCCGCTGTGGGGCGGCGGCAAGGCGCAGTATTGGACGCGCATCAACCGCAGCATCGCGTTCCACTCGGTCATCTACAACTCCACCGACACCAAGGATTTGAGCGTTTCTTCCTTTAAGAAGCTCGGCTCGCGCGCGTCGCACGGCTGTATCCGGCTGACGGTCGCCGATGCGAAATGGATCTACAACAACTGCGGCGAGGGCGTGCAGGTGTGGATTCACGAGACTGCGCCCAGCGACCCCGAATTGACCTACTCGCTCAAGCCCGGCTCGCTGAACGAAGACACCATGCTTCCGTGGGTCACGCCCACGCCGTCGCCCGCGCCGGCGTATGATAGCGCGGTGATCCCCGCGCGCGCCATCCGCACGCTGAACGTCGGCTCGGAGGGCGAGGATGTATACTGGCTGCAAATGCGGCTCAAAGAGCTGGGGTATTACGCGGGCACGGTCACGGGGCAGTACCGCGGCGGCACGCAGGCGGCGGTCAAGGCATACCAGCGCGCCAATGGGCTGACGGTGGACGGCGCGGCGGGCAAGAACACGCTCTCGCTGCTCTATAAACAGGCGCAGGAGCAAGCCGCGCAGCAAACGCCCGCGCCGACGGACGCCCCCGCGCCCACCGGCACGCCCGCGCCGACGGAATCCATGACCCTGCCGCCGACTGCCACCCCCGCGCCCGAGGATTGGGCGGTGGAAGAGCAGCCGGACGGCTGACATATCGAAAACAGAAGCGCCATGCCGCGGTCTTGCGACATGGCGTTTGCTTTACGCGCGCTTCATTACATCCAGCATGTCGCGCCGCGTTTGTATGAAGAACGCGATATCGTCCAGCTCGTCCATGCCGGGGTTTTGCCAGACGAACCCGAGCAGCCCGCCGCCGCAGACGCGGTTATGCCTGCCCAAGAATTCGATTTTTTGCCCGACGTGCGACGTGGAGCACGCCGTGCAGCGCCACAAATGCCTGTCCGCGCAGCGCCGCAGCGCTTCGGGCTGCGCCAGCAGGCGCTCCATGAAGAAGGCGCGGTCGTCCCATGCGTACACCTCGGTGACGCGGACGTTGAGCACGCCGTCCTTGGTGTCCATCAGCAGCACTTCCGCGCCTTTGTACTTGTAGTTGATTTTGAGGAACGTGGAGATGTCCGTCCGGCAGCCGAGCGACAGCGCCAGCGTATGCAGCGCGGCGGCGACGTCCCGCCGCGCCCCGGGCAGCGGCGCGATGTAGTCCTCCGCCGTGGGCTTATAGGCGCGCGGGATGTTCCGGAACTCCGCTTTCGTGAACAGGTAGAAGTGCATGCCGCTGCACGTGCCCTTCGTTCTCTGCGCCAGCGCGATCATGGCGGGGAACAGGTTCGGGTGATGTTCGCAGTAAAAGCGCCGCGCGCCTGCCTGCGCGTCCTCCGACAGCAGCCCGACACGCGCCATCGCCGCCAGACGCTGCTTGAGCGATACGGGGCTGGTGGACGTGTTGACCGCCTTGTCGATTGCCGCAAGGTCGGCGCTTGCGAGCGTCAGCCGGTCGCCGTCCAGCGTGCCCAGATACGCCATGCGGCACAGCGTTTGCAGGTAGCGCTCGGCGCAGTTCCGCGTCAGCGCGATCAGCGCCTTTGTCTTGGACGGGTATTTTTGCTTCACGCCGTTGAGCTTGCGCCCGTCGAGGAACGTTTCCAGCGCGCGCACCGGCATATGGTACGCTTCCGGGTGCTCGTACATGTCCGAATACAGCGCCGTCAGGAAAGCGTAGTATGCCTCGCAGGACGCGCGCATCGCCGCGTCGGTCATGCCCGCGAGCGACCTGTCCGGCGTCGTCATCTCCCGCGCGCCGCTGTAGATAACCTTGTGCACCTCGGACGGGAAATCCACAATATCTTTCGTGAAATCCATCGTATCGCTCCCCCGTTTTTGCGACCAGTATAGCACAAACGCGGGCGGCGCACAATCGGGCGGCGAGTTATCTTGCCAGCCTTTGTACCATCGCTAGCAGATCGTCCACGTCGTCCTCTGTGTTGTAAGGACCGAGGCTGGCGCGCACCGTGCCCTGCGTGCCGAGAAAGCGGTGCATGGCGGGGGCGCAGTGCAGCCCGCCGCGCACCGCGATGCCCGCGTCCGACAGCGCGTCGGCGATCTCCGCGCTCTCCCTGCCTTCGATGTTGAAGCTCGTCACGGCGACGGCGGGCGTGTCGAGCGCGCCGTACACCGTCACGCGGGGGATGTCCAGCAGCCCCGCGCGCAGGCGGAAGGTCAGCGCGCGCTCGTATTCCTCGATCGCCGCGCCGTGCCGCGCGACGAACTGCACGCCCTTGAGTAGCCCCGCGATCCCCGGGAGGTTGACCGTGCCCGATTCGTAGCGGTCGGGCAGCATGACGGGCTGGCGCATGCTGTCGGACTGCGAGCCCGTACCGCCCTCGCGCAAAGGACGCGGGAGCATGCCGCGCCCGACGTACAAAACGCCCGTGCCCATCGGCCCCAGCAGCCCCTTGTGCCCGGGCATGGCGATCATGTCCGCCCAATCCGCGCGCACCGCCGTACAGCCCGCCGACTGCGCCGCGTCCAGCAGCAGCGGCACGCCGACGCGCCTGCACGCCCGATAGAGCGCGGGGATCGGCTGCAAAACGCCCGTGACGTTGCTCGCGTGCGAGAGCACGCACAGCCCGGTGCGCGGCGTGACGCGCGAGAGCAGCTCGCCCGGCGAGAGCACGCCCGCCGCGTCGGGCTTGAGCACCGTGACCTCGATCTTGCCCGCCGCCTCGTAGCCCGCGAGCACGCGCATGACGGCGTTGTGCGCGTCGTGCGAGCACAGCACATGGTCGCCCTCGTGCAGCGTGCCGCGCAGGGCGATGTTGAGCGCGTCGGTGCAGTTGAGCGTGAAAATCACGCGCTCTGGCTCGTCCGCGCCGAGCAGCCGCGCGATCGCCTCGCGGCACGCCGCCGTCACGCGCGCGCCCGCCAGCGCCCCGCGATGCCCGCCGCGCCCGGGATTGCCGCCCAGCCCCGCAATCACGCCCGCCGCCGCGCGCGCCACCGCGGGCGGCTTGGGAAAGCTCGTCGCGGCGTTGTCCAGATAGATCATGCCCCTCACCTCCAGCGTTCCAGAGAGGATATGCGCGGAAAATGGGGGGCATGTTTGCAATTTCCCGCGCGCTGGCGTATAATGATCGGTGATTTTCTGTTTGGAGGGCATGCGCATGAAGCTGGGCGTCGTCGGGCTGCCGAATGTCGGCAAGAGCACGCTGTTTAACGCCATTACCAACGCGGGCGCGCAGGCGGCGAATTATCCGTTCTGCACCATCGAACCCAACACCGGCGTGGTCGCCGTGCCGGACGCGCGGCTGCTGGCGCTGTCTCGGATGTACAATCCCAAAAAGACGACGCCCGCGACGGTGGAATTCGTCGATATCGCGGGGCTGGTGCGCGGCGCGAGCCGGGGCGAGGGGCTTGGCAACAAGTTCCTCTCGCACATCCGCGAGGTGGACGCGGTGGTGCATGTCGTTCGCTGCTTCGAGGATGAGAACATCATCCATGTGGATGGTTCGGTCGACCCCGCGCGCGACATCGAGGACATCAATCTGGAATTGATTTTCGCCGACATGGAGACCGTGCAAAAGCGCATGGACAAGGCGGGCAAAATGATCAAGACCGGCGAGCGCAAGTACGCCGAGGAAGCGGCGCTTGCCCAACGGGTACTTTCGCATCTGGAGGGCGGCAAGCCCGCGCGGACGTGCGCGCTCTCGGATGAAGAATGGGACGTCGTGCGCTCGTGGTTTTTGCTCACGGTCAAGCCCGTGATCTACGTCGCGAACATTGCCGAGGAGGACGCGGGGCAGGCTATGGAGGACGGCGTTTTCACCGCGCCCGTGCTCGCGCGCGCCAAGAGCGAGGGTGCGGAAGCGCTGGCGATCTCTGCGCGCGTGGAGGAGGAGCTGGCGGGCATGGACGATCAGGAAAAAGCCGAGTTCCTCGCGGCGCTGGGCATCGGCATGTCGGGGCTGGACAGGCTGGTCGCGGCGTGCTACCGCCTGCTTGGGCTGATTTCCTTCCTGACCTGCGGCGAGGACGAGTGCCGCGCGTGGACGATCAAGGCGGGCACGAAAGCGCCGCAGGCGGCGGGCAAAATCCACACCGATTTCGAGCGTGGGTTCATCCGCGCGGAGATCGTGCCGTTCGAGACGCTGCGCGACCTCGGCTCGATGGCGGCGTGCCGCGAGAAGGGGCTGGTGCGCTCGGAGGGCAAGGAATATGTCATGAAGGACGGCGACGTGACGCTGTTCCGGTTCAACGTATAAACCGAAAGGAAGTTCTCGATGGGTCGGCTCAAGTATATGCTCTCGCGCGCGCTGAAGATGGACTGGAAGCGCATGTGGCAGACGGCGGGCGCTTTGCGCGCGGAGGCGGGCAAGTCGCGGCTATGGCTGCTTTATGACATGGCGCGCTGCGCGCTGCGCTACAACGCGGGCTATGTCGATTACAAGATCGCCAAGATGTACAGGCTGTCTGCCGCGCAGCGAAAGACTGTCATCACGCGCGGCGTGTCCAACAGCATCGTTCGCCGCATGAACGACAAGAAGGACTGGCATTTCTTCGACGACAAGGCGGAGTTCAACGAAACGTTCCGCGAGCAGGTGGACAGGGCGTGGCTGCGCGTGGACGAAACGCTTTCGCAAGAGGCGCTTTCGGCGTTCCTCAAAGACCGCGACCGCGCGATTTTCAAGCCCTTGGAAGGCTCGAGCGGGCAGGGGATTTCGCTGCACACGCGCGAGGACTGGAAAGAGCCGGCGGCGTTCCTGCAGGAGCTGAAGGACGCGGGACCCGGCGTGCTGGAGGAGGTCGTCGTCCAGCATGAAAAGATGGCTTCGCTCTGCCCGACCTCGGTCAATACCGTGCGCATCGCGACGCTGCTGGGCGACAAGAAACAGGGCGTGGTCTACGCTTTCCTGCGTATCGGCAACGGCCGCGTGATGGACAATGTGGACTGCGGGGGCATGGCGGCGCGCGTCGATTTGGAATCGGGCAAGCTGCTGACCGTTGCCGCCGACAAGCAGGGCAACGTGTTTTCCAAGCACCCCATGACGGGCACGCCCATCGTGGGCTTTGAAATCCCGTATTTTAAGGAAGCGATGGACATGTGCCTCGCCGCCATGCGCCGCGTCCCGGGCGTGCGGTTCGTGGCGTGGGACGTGGCGATCACGCCGGACGGGCCGCGCTTCATCGAGGGCAACTCCTTCCCGAGCCACGCCATCCCGCAGTTCGCCGCGCATTACCCGGACGGCGTCGGCATCTTGCCGGAGTTCGAGAAATTTATCGACCTGTGATTGCTTTACAAACGCGCCTTTCACGCTTATACTGTAGAAATTCCCACCGATGAAGGAGGCTCTCCCCATGTACAAAGCGCCCTACGCGCCCGAGGTCATCGAAAAGAAATGGCAGAAGCGCTGGCTGGAGGACAAAGCGTTCGCCGCGAGCGAGGATTATGAAAAGCCCAAGTATTACGCGCTCATCGAGTTCCCGTACCCGTCGGGCGCGGGTTTGCACGTGGGGCATCCGCGCCCGTACACCGCGCTGGACGTGATCGCGCGCAAAAAGCGCATGGAGGGCTATAACGTGCTGTTCCCCATCGGCTGGGACGCGTTCGGGCTGCCGACGGAGAACTACGCCATCAAGAACCATGTGCACCCCGCGAGCGTGACGGAAAAGAACGTCGCGCGCTTCCGCCAGCAGATTCAGATGCTGGGGTTCTCGTTCGACTACGACCGCGAGGTGAACACG
>CAZEIC010000102.1:0-5754 GCA_964512175.1 uncultured Oscillospiraceae bacterium
CGCGCTGTGCCTGATCGTGGGCGTATACCGCCCGATGATGGACTTTCTGGCAAACCCCATCCGCGAGTTCAAGAATAAGTTTTGGTTCTTTCTACCAATCGTTATCGGCGGCGCGGTCGGCTTCGTGGGCGCGTCCAAGGTGCTGGGCGCATTCCTGGAAACATACGAGATTCAAGCGACATGGCTGTTCATCGGTCTGGTCGCGGGCACGCTGCCGTCCTTGTTCAAAGAAGCGGGCGCGCAGGGGCGCAAGAATTCCGCGTGGGCGGCGTTCGCCATCAGCCTGTGCGTCAACCTCGCATGGATGCTGACGCTGCGGTTTACAGGCGGCACGGCGATTTCTCCGAACCTGTTTTGGTGGGTTGCCTGCGGCGTGCTGTGGGGGCTGGGCATCATCATCCCGGGTATGAGTCCTTCCAATATTTTCCTGTTTTTCGGTTTGACCGCGCCCATGTACGCGGGCATCGGTGCGCTGGACATGGGCATCATCCTGCCGATGATGGCGGCGCTCGCGGCAACCGTGCTGCTGCTGGGCGGCGGCATGAAGCGGCTGCTGGATAAGCGCTACGCCGTCACCATGCACGCCATCCTCGGCATGGTCGTCGCCTCGACGATCAGTATCATCCCGACGGGCGGGCTGGATTCCATCGGCAACATCGCCGTGTACGCGCTGCTGTTCTGCGCGGGCGCGGGCGTCGCCTACCTGATTGCAAGAATTGAGAAACCGGAGGAATAATGCAATGGATACCAAACAGCTTCGTGAAATGATGTGCGACATCGGCCGCCGCGTCTGGCAGCAGGGCTGGGTCGCCGCCAACGACGGCAACTTCTCCTGCAAACTCCCGGACGGCACGTTCCTTGCCACGCCGACCGGCACGAGCAAGGGCTTTCTGACCCCCGACATGATCCTACACGTCGACAGCAATTTACAGAAACTAGAAGAAAATCCGTGGAATCCGTCCAGCGAGCTGCCGATGCACATGCGCTGCTACGCGCTGCGCCCCGATATCGGCGCGGTCGTGCACGCGCATCCCCCGGTCGCGACTTCGTTTGCCATCGCGCACATCGCGCTGGACGAGTTCACGATGCCGGAAGCCATCCTCACGCTCGGCGCGGTGCCTATCGCCAAGTACGGCTGCCCGTCGACCGACGAGATTCCCGACGCGGTCGCGCCTTACCTGCCCGGGCACGACGCGATACTGCTCGAGAATCACGGCGCGCTGACAGTCGGCAAAGACCTGATGACCGCCTATTACCGCATGGAAACGCTCGAGCACTTCGCCAAGCTGTCGCTCAACACGCGGCTGCTGGGGCAAACGCGCGAACTGCCGCGCGAGCGCATCGACGAATTGATGCGGCTGCGCGAGAAGATGAAGATTCCCGGAAGAAACGGCGGCTACATGAAGTTCAACGCGTAAGGGAGGCGCTTTGCGTGGCGAAAAGCTATCTGGCGTTCGATTTGGGCGCTTCGTCGGGGCGCGCCATCAAGGGCACGCTGACGGGCGGCGGCATCACGCTTTCCGAGGCGCACCGTTTTGAAAACAGCGCGTCTATGCAAAACGGCGCGCTGCGCTGGGACATTGACGCGCTGCTTTCGGAAATCAAGCGCGGCATCGCGCTCGCGGGAAGCGTGGAAAGCGCGGGCATCGACACATGGGGCGTGGATTTCGGGCTGCTGGACGCGGAAGGACGGCTGCTCGAAGCGCCGTACTGCTATCGCGACAGCCTGACGGAGGGCGCGCCCGAACACGTGTTCCAAACCATCCCGCGCGAGGCGCTCTACGCGCGCACGGGCATTCAAATTATGCCGTTCAACACGCTGTTCCAGCTCTACGCGCTGCAAAAAGCGCGTCCCGAGCTGCTGGCGAAGGCGAAAACGCTGCTGATGACGCCCAACCTGCTGGCGTATCTGTTAACGGGTGAAATACAGTGCGAATACACTATCGCTTCCACGTCGCAGATGCTCAGCGCCCAAACGCGCGCGTGGGATACAGAGCTGCTGTCGTCGCTCGGCATCCCGACCGGGCTATTGCCCGCCATCGTGCAGCCGGGCGTGCCCGCGGGCAGCTATAACGGTCTGCCGCTTGTCAACGTCGCCTGTCACGACACGGCAAGCGCGGTCGCCGCCGTGCCCGCGCCCGAGGGCGGCGCGCTGTTCCTCAGCTGCGGCACATGGTCGCTGCTGGGCGCGGAGGTTGACAGCCCCATCATCACGGAAGCCTCCGCGCGCGAGAACTTCACCAACGAGGGCGGCGTGGCGGGCACGATTCGCTTCCTGAAGAACATCATGGGTTTGTGGATCGTGCAGGAAGCGCGCCGCGCTTTCCCGGGAAGGCCCTCCTACGCGGTGCTCACCGAGGAAGCCGAGGCGGCGACGCCGCTTCAATCCTTCATCGACCCCGACGACCCGCGCTTTCTGCCGCCCGGGGATATGCCGGGGCGCATACAGGCGTATTGCCGCGAAACCGACCAGCCCGTGCCCCAAACGCGCGGCGAGATCGTGCGCTGTATCTACGAAAGCCTCGCCATGCGCTATCGGCAGACGGTGCAAGCCATCGGCGCGCTGACGGGGAAAACATGGAAATGCCTGCACGCCGTCGGCGGCGGCATCCAGGCGGGCATGCTGATGCAGCTTGCGGCGGACGCACTGCAAATGCCCGTCGTCGCGGGACCGACCGAGGCGACAGCGCTGGGCAACCTGTTCATGCAGATGCTTGCCAGCGGCGAGATCGCCTCGCTGCCGGAGGCGCGGGCGCTGCTGTCGCGCGCGGTTTCGCCCACGGTCTATGCGCCGCGCGCCGACATGGAAAAAGCGTTCGCGCACTTTGAAACGCTATGCTCAAACGGCTGAAAAGGCTGGACATCGTGCCGCTGTGCCTGCTGCTGGTGATCGCGGCGGGCTACGCGCTTTTGCACGCCGCGCTCGGCACGGGCGCGCTCGGCGCATCGGCGTACAACACGTACACGCTCCAAGCGCTCGCGTGGCGCGAGGGACGCGCGGCGCTGCTGCATGACACGCCGCATCTGGAGCTTGCCATCTATAACGGGCTGTGGTACGTCAGCTTTCCGCCCGTGCCGTCGATTCCGCTGTATTTGCTGACGTTCCTGTTCGGCGCGTCCACGCCCGACAACCTGCTCGTCAAGCTCTACGCCTCGGGTGCGTGCATGATCCTATATTGCGCGTTCAAACGCGCGGGCTATTCGCGCGCGCACAGCGCGCTGCTGTCGGTGTTTACCACGTTCGCAACCTGTTTGCTGCCGCTGACGCTCAACGGCGCGGTCTGGTATCAGGCGCAGACGCTGGCGTTCTTGCTGACGACGGCGGCGCTCGCGCTGATGCTCAGGGACATGCCGACCCCAGCGCTGCTGTGCTACGCGCTTGCCGTCGGCTGCCGTCCGTTCAATGTCTGTTACGGATTTTTGCTCATGTATCTGCACTGGCGAAGGCACCGTTCAATAAAAAAGCTGATGCCCGGCGTGTGCGCGGGGCTGTGCGTCGCGGCGCTGTACGCGTGGTATAATTCCGTCCGCTTTGGCAATCCCTTGGAGTTCGGGCACAATTACCTGCCGGAGTTTTCGTTTCAGGGTGGCACGCAGTTTTCGCTCGCGCATGTGCTTCCGAATATCAAGCGCTTTATATTGGGCATGCCGCTTCAAAACGGACAGCTCGAGCGCTTCGGGTTTTCGATGTTCATCGCCAGCCCGATCCTCGCGTGCCTGCCCGTCTGGGCGGTGCGCGACGGCTTGCGGCGCGCGCTTTCCTGGGAAAAGCTGCTGCTGCTCGCGCTGTTCCTTGCGCACCTATTCCTGTTGCTATTGCACCGCACGTTCGGCGGCTTCCAGTTCGGCGCGCGCTACACGGTCGACCTTATCCCCTACGCCGCCGCGTATCTGTGCATGGAAAAGCGCCGCGTGCGCGTCGCCGTTCCCGTGCTCTGCGCGCTGGCGCTTGAATTCTGCGTATACGGCGCGTTCATGGTAACGCTGTGAATGGAATATACTGACAGTTTCATTATTTCTTCTTGACAAATTTACAGGTCAATTGTATTATATATTTATCAAAATTCGAGGAGGGTCCATATGCGTAAACTCATCGCATTGCTCTGTCTTCCCTGATGGTCTTGTCCTTCGCGTCCGTCGCGTCGGCCGAGGACATCGAGATCACGCTCATGCACAACAAGGTCGAGATCGACTCCGCCATCAAGCAGTTCGCTGCCGCATACTCGGAGAAGACCCCTGGCGTCACCGTGAAGATCGAAACGGTCGGCGGCGGCGCGGACTATGCCGGCGCGCTGAAGGCGAAAATCCAGGCGGATCAAATGCCTGAAATCTTCGTTATCGAGGGCATCGGCGGCTACAACATCTGGAAAGACTACACCGCCGATCTGTCGGATCAGCCGTGGGTCGCCGACACCGACGTCGCCTATATCGGCGATGAAGGCAAGGTCGTAGGCTTCCCGGTCGCCATCGAAGGCTTTGGTCTGGCGTACAACGCCGAGATCCTCGAAAAAGCCGGCGTTGATCCCGCCACGCTGACCACGCGCAAGGCGTATGCCGATGCGTTCGCCAAGATCGACGCCATGAAGGCGGAGCTCGGGCTGGATGCCGTGGTATCCATGGGCGCTTCCGTCTCCGGCGGTCTGTGGTGGGTCACCGGGCATCATAACTTCTCGGTGTATCTGGGCGGCGGCCTCGCGGCTGACGACACCAGCGTCATCGACAAGTTCATTGCCGGCGAAGTGGATAAGGACAGGCTCGCGGAATACGCCGAGTATGTCAAGCTGCTGTTTGACTATGCCGATCACGAGATCCTGACCAACGGCAACTACGACGCGCAGATTTCCTCCTTCGCGCAGCAGAAGACCGCCTTTGTCCATCAGGGCAACTGGATCGATCCGAACCTGGCGCAGCTGGAAGTGACCTTCCCGATCGGCTACGCGCCGCACGCGTTCCTCGCGGACACCGAGATCACCGGTCTGTTCCTGTTCGCGCCGAGCTTCTACTGCGTCAACTCCACCGCGGACGAAGCGCATCAGCAGGCTGCGAAGGACTTCCTTGCGTACATGGCGACCACCGAAGAAGGTGCGGATTACATGGTCAACCAGGCCGGCATGGTGCCCGCCTACAAGTCCGTGAAGCTGCTGCCCACCGGTCAGCTCTCCAAGGCGCTTGTCGAAGCCAACGCCAAGGGCGGCAACTACGCCGTGTTCTTCCCGAACATGCCCGACGGCTTCGGTCTGAACACGCTCGCGCCGATCTTTGACCTGTTCGCGCAGGATACCACGCAGATCGATGCCTTCATACAGGACATCGCAGACGCAGCGGCAACCATTCCTGCCAACTGATCGACACACTTGCATGGGGAGCCGAGCGCGACCAATCCGGGCGATTGCCATGATTGGCGCGCCCGGTTCCCCTTTTTCTGATGGGAGCGATGGCGTATGAAAAGGAACCGACTCGTCAACACGCTGTTTCTGCTGCCTTGCGTGCTGGCGTTTTCCATGGTGATCATCATTCCATTCTTTCTGGGGATCTACTATTCCTTCACCGACTGGAACGGCGTGCGCCCCGTGATCACGTTCATCGGTCTGGAAAACTACAAGGGCATGTTTAGTTCGGTGGAGTTCCTCAATTCCTTCCTGGCGACCATCTATTTCACCGTCATCAATCTGGTGCTGGTGAACGTGGTGAGCTTCCTGCTTTCACTGTTGGCGACCAGCCAAGTCAAGCTCCGCAACCTGTACCGCGCGGGGT
>CAZEIC010000102.1:5764-9502 GCA_964512175.1 uncultured Oscillospiraceae bacterium
GTCAATGTCGTCGCCTTCGGGCTTTCGCTTTTGGTGACGGGTCGCGTTCGCGGCCGCAACGTCTACCGCGCCGGCTTTTTCGTGCCCAACCTGATCGGCGGCATCGTGCTGGGCTATATCTGGCAGTTCATCTTCAACAACGTGTTCACGCAGATGGGCGTGTCGCTGGGGATCCCGTTCCTCGAAAAATCACTGATCGCGTCCTCAAACACCGTGCTGTGGGCGATGTCGTTCGTCAACACATGGCAGTACGCGGGCTACATCATGATGATCTACGTCGCGGCGATCCAAGGCGTGCCGCAGTCCATCATGGAGGCGGCGAACGTCGACGGCGCGAGCTACACCATGCGTCTGCGCAAGATCATGATCCCCATGATGGCGAACGCTTTCACGATCTCGCTGTTCCTGACGCTGACCAATTCCTTTAAGCAATACGACATGAACATGACGCTGACGGCGGGCGGCCCCTCCATGCGCTTTATGGGGAAGGCGGTCAAGTCCAGCCAGCTGCTCGCCATGAACATATACGACACCGCTATGGGCGCCAACAAAATGGCGGAAGGACAGGCGAAAGCGGTGGTCTTCTTCCTGGTGCTGGTCATCGTGTCGCTTGTTCAGGTGTACTTCAATAAGCGAAAGGAGATCGAAATGTAATGGCGCAGCACGCAATCACACAGCGATCTCCCAAGATGAAGAAATACGGGCTGATCGCGCTGGAAGTACTGGCGGTCATACTGTTCCTGCTGTTCATGACGCCGTTCCTGATCGTGCTCATCAACTCGTGCAAGACCGCCAAGGAGATCATCTACAACCCCATCGCCCTGCCGGAGTCCCTGTCACAGCTGGGCGTAAACGTCACGACGATCTTCGAGAACCCGACGACGGATTATATCGGCGCGTTCATCGACTCCATCATCATCACGGCTGGCTCGCTGGCGATCCTGGCGTTGTTCTCCGCGATGGCGGCGTGGGTGCTGGTGCGCAATAAAACGTGGTGGTCGACCGGGCTGTTCATGATGTTCGTCGCCGCGATGGTCATCCCGTTCCAGGTCGTCATGTTCCCGCTGGTGCGCTGGCTGCGGATGCTGGGCAACTTTCTGCACATCCCGCTGATGGGGACGTATCAGGGCATCTTCTTTGCCTACCTCGGCTTCGGCTGCTCCATGTCCATTTTCATACTGCACGGGTTCATCAAGGGCGTGCCGCTGGAGCTGGAAGAAGCCGCGACCATCGACGGCTGCGGTCGCGCGCGCACGTTCTTCGGCATCGTCATGCCGCTTCTGCAGCCCGTGATGGTGACGGTGCTCATCCTCAACGGCATCTGGATCTGGAACGATTACCTGCTGCCGCTGCTCGTGCTCGGCTCCAATGGCGCCGTGCAGACGATTCCGCTGGCGGTCACGTCGTTCGCGGGCTCTTACGTCAAGCAGTGGGACTTGATCCTGACCTCGGCGCTGCTGGCGATGCTGCCGATCATCGTGCTGTTCCTGTTCGCGCAGAAATACATCATCAAAGGCATGGTCGAAGGCTCGATCAAGTAACGCGCGCGTCCAGACGCACGGCGGGCAGCGCGCGAAGGATATCGTCCGACAGCGTTTCGCTGCCCAGCCACGCGTGCTGGTATTCGTAGCTCGGCAGCACGTAGGGCATACGCGGGTGCACGGGCGAAACGTCGGCGTTCGCGTCGCGTGTGAGGATGACAAAGCGCGAAAACGGCTGCTCCTCGTCGTACAGCCCCGCCATGAACAGCGCCCTTCCCCGCTCCGCGACGAAGTAATGGCGCAGCTTCTGTTCGTTCCATTCATAAAACCCGCTGGCGGGAATCAGACACCGCCGCGCGCGCATCGCCCCGGAAAACATGGGCAGCGTCGCGGCGGTTTCGCTTTTGGCGTTGATAACGAGCCCTTTACCGCGCGGTCTGCGAAAACCCCAGACCATCGGCAGCGCGACGCGGTTTTGACCCGCCATCGTCACGACGGGCGCGATCTGCGAGGGCGAGATATCGCCCAGCCGCATCAAGCCGTTCTCGGCAAGGTATCCCTGCGCCTGCGCGATGATCTCGCGAAGCTCGATGTTCTCCTCCTCGGTGGACACATGGTATTTTCCGCACATTGCGATGACCTCCTTACGAGAGAGGGATGAGGGAATAGGGATTAGGCGGCGAGGGATGAGGAGAACAGCGAGAGGCGCAAGCATCGCGTAGCCCCTATTCCCTACTCCCTAATCCCTATTCCCTCCCCCGTCTTCTTCTCCACGAACCACCGTTGTTCCTCGTCCAGAAACAAATATGTTTGCTTTCCCGCCACGCGCACGGTGTACCGCATGCCCTGTCCGCCCGCCTTGGTCGCCGCCGCCATGCGCCGGTCGAGCACGCGGTCCACCTCGTACATCCTGCCCGACAGCGCCACCGAAAGCGGCGTGATGCGCCCCTGCGCGTCAAACGCCGCAACCACCTCGACATACGCGCGCTCCATGCGCATGACCGTCACGCTCCTTCGCGGCGCGCCCCGAACGGCTGCGCCGACTGCTCCAGCAGCGGATTTCCGCGCGCCACCAACATCGCGCGCTGCACGGCGGCGCTGCCGAAACGCTGCCGAATCTCGTCCAGCCCGTTCTCCAGCGCCCGAAAACGCGCCTGCGCCGCCATCGTCAGCGCGAACACCTGCCGCCCGGTCTCGGTCGGCACGAGGTCGCACACGCGCACGCCCAGCGAGCGCAGCGGCAGCGCCCAGTCATAGCTTGCCCGCAAAAGCTGCACGGCGCACGCCGCGATATCGCACGACAGATCGCACGGGAGCGAGAGCCGCGTCTGCCGTTCATAGGCGGACAGCGCGGTGTCGCGCACCCAGATGGCGACCGTGCGCCCCATCAACCCGTGCGCGCGCAGGCGCGTGGCGACGCTGTCCGCCAGCAGGTAGATGATCTGCCGCGCCTCGTCGATGTCCGCGATGTCCTGCGGCGTGGTCGTGCTGTTGCCGATGGACTTGAGCTCGTCCTCCTCGCCCGCGCGCAGCACCGGCGACGCGTCCTGCCCGCGCGCGTACGCGCCCAACATCTCGCCGCCTTTGCCGAAGATTTCCTTGAGCATGTAGGGGCTGGCAAGCGCCACGTCGCCCACCGTGCGCATGCCGTGCGCCGCAAGCTTCTTCTGCGTGGCGCTGCCGACGAACAGCAGCGAGCCCACCGGCAGCGGCCAGATTTTCTCACGGTAGTTGTCGGGCGTGATGAGCGTGGTCGCGTCTGGCTTGCGGATGTCGGAGGCGAGCTTGGCGAACACCTTGTTGAAGCTGATACCGACCGACACCGTGATGCCCAGCTCCTCCTTGGCGCGCCGCCGGATGCGCGCGGCGATCTCCGCGCCCGAGAGCGCGCTGTCCGACACGTCCAGCCAGCTTTCGTCCAGCCCGAACGGCTCGACGCGGTCGGTATACGAACGGTAAATCTCGCGCATCATGCGCGAAAAGCGCAGGTACAGCCTGTGATGCGGCAGCACGACCGTCAGCGTCGGGCACTTTTTGACCGCCTGATGCACCGCCTCACCCGTGATGATGCCGCACGCCTTGGCGGGGCCGTTTTTCGCCAGCACGATTCCGTGGCGCATGCTCGGGTCGCCGCAGACGGCGACGGGCTTGCCGCGCAGGGACGGGTCGTACACAGTCTCCACCGAAGCGTAGAAATTGTTGCAATCGCTGTGCAGTATCGTGCGCATGCGTTCGCCTCCAAATAAGAACATGCGTT
>CAZEIC010000103.1:0-9413 GCA_964512175.1 uncultured Oscillospiraceae bacterium
GGCTTTTCAAACCCCAGCAGAAGCCGCAGCAGCGTGGACTTGCCGCAGCCCGTGGGACCGACGATGGCGACATACTGCCCGGGGCGGATCTTCAGGGATAAATCGTCCACCACCATCGGCATGCTCTCGGTGTAGCGGAAGGAGACGTTGTTGAGCTCGATCGCGCCCGAAAGCCGCGTCACGACGCGCTTGTTCTCGTTGATTTCAGGTTCGGCTTTGAGCAACGGCTCCGCCATTTCGAGCACAGGCTTGATTTCCGCGACGGTCAGCGCGATGCCCGCCAACGCCGCGAACGCGCCCGACACCATGCCGTAGGACACGTTGAACGCCATGTAGTCCGCTACGCCCAGCCCTTCGCGAACAGCGGTGTAGTAGATGAAAATCATGCCCGCGAGCGATATCAGCCCCGAAAATGCGCTGCCGAGCTTGATGAACAGCGGGGGATCGTAGGCGAGCTTCGCGTCCTGCTGGTAGACCTGCGCCCAGCGCGAGAACGCGCGCTTCTCCGCGCCGCCGAGCTTGATTTTCTGGATGCCCGAGAACAGCGCGAACACGATGCCCGAGAGCTTGGCGGACAGCTTCATGCGCGAGCGCGTCACGCCTAGCTGCATGAGCGTCGTGCCCACCGTGAACAGCAGCGTGACCGCCAGCGTGCACAGCGCGGGCACGGCAAGGCTGGGCGCGTACTGCACGATTTGCCCGACATAGATGATGGAAAACAGCGAGGAAAGCCCGGTGTTGAGGAACGCGCCGACCAGCATCGTGCACAGGCGGTTGATGCTGTTGGTGCGGCTCGCCAGATCGCCGGAGGCGAAATCCTTGAAAAACACCGCCGGAAGCGAGAACACACGCGCCATCGCCGCCGCCTGCACCGACACCGAGAGCTTGGTGGAAAGCCGCGTCATGACGAGCGTTCGCGTGATGCCAATCAGCGTGGTCGATATGCTCACGCCCAGCAGCAGGCACGCCAGCGGCAGCAGCACGCTTTCCTGCCCGGACGGGATGACCGAGGAAAACAGCAGCCGATTGACATAGGGCGTGAACAAGCCCAGCAGCGTGGTCGCGAGCGTCGCGGCGGCGATGAGCAGGTAATCCGCCTTGGAAAGCGTGGTGACGATGTACGTAACAAGGTCGCGTATCGTCAGCGATTTGAGCGGCAGCGGCTTGTAGAAGCAAATCGCCTCGTCGTCGATCAGATCCTTGTTCTTCTTGGTGATCTTGACCTGCTTGTTGAGCGCGTAATCAAAGTAGGCGTACCCCGCCATGCCGCAGGGCAGCATCGCGATGATTTCGCCGTCCTTCTTGCGCCCCAACAGCGCGCCTACGCCGTCGCGGTACCAAGTATCGGTCAATTTGACCGTGCGCCGCATCACGCCCGAGGGGCGCAGCAGGAATTCAAGCTGGTCCTGCAAGTCCTCGATACCGTCGGGCAGTTCCGCGCCCTTGACATGGTAGAACTTGAGGATTTCCTCGATGGCGGTCTGCGTCTTTTTGCGGTCGTCCCGCAGCGCGGAAAGCAACGCGCTGTTGCCCACCAGCACGGAGGACAGCCCCGCAAAGGCGTTCTCGAAGTTCTCCTCGTCCATCCGGATGCGGGTTTTGATTTGTTCGCTGAACCATCCCATGAGAACGCCTCCCTTCTATTCGGTCGTAACGAGCTGCGTATACAGCCCGCCCTTGGCGTAAAGCTCCTTGTGCGTGCCGCGCTCGACCACCTTGCCCTTGTCCATGACGACGATTTCGTCGCAGTCGCGGATGGTCGAGAGCCTGTGCGCCACGATGATGAGCGTGATGCCGCGCTCCTTGATGGCGTTCACCACGTCAAACTCCGTCTTTGCGTCCAGTGCACTCGTCGCCTCGTCGAGAATGACGATGGTCGGGTCTTGCGCCAGTACGCGCGCGATTTCAAAGCGCTGGCGCTGACCGCCGGAGAAGTTGCGCCCGCCCTCGGTGATCATGTGCGAATAGCCGCCGTCGCGGAGCATCACGTCGGAGTGTATCTGCGCGTCGCGCGCGGCGAGGATCATTTCAAAGTCCTCGATGGACTTGTCCCAGAGCTTGATGTTCTGGGCGATGGTGTCTTCAAACAGGATGATGTCCTGATCGACGACCGCGAGCGAGCCTGTAAACGTCGCGCGGTGGATGTCGTCCTGCGTTTGCCCGTCAAACAGGATTTCGCCCGACCAAGGTCTGTACAGCCCGGAGATGAGCTTGGCAAGCGTGGACTTGCCGCAGCCCGACGAGCCGACGAACGCCACGCGCTGCCCGGGCTTGAGCGATAGGTTGAAGTTCTCAATCAGCGGCGGCGCGAGCTTGGAATACCCGAACGTCACGTCGCGCATTTCGACCGCGCCCGAGAGCTTGTCAAACTCGGCTTCCTCGTCGGCGTTTGTCGCGTCGTCCGGCACGTCGGGCGGATAGCTCATCACGTCCTCGATGCGCTCCATCGACGTGCGCATTTCCTGGATGCTCTGCCCGACGCCCAGCAGCGCGTTGACCGGCTGCAGGAACGCCGACATGAACCCTTGAAACGCCGTCAGCATGCCGACCGTGAAATCCCCGCGCATGATAAACAGCGTGCCGACCATCAAAATGGCGATGCCCGCGACCTGCTGCACCATGCCGGGCACCGAGCCCAGATACTGGTTGAGCGCCGCGAAGCGCACGGTCGAAGCGTTGACCGACGCTTGATACCCCGCCCAGCGCTCGAAAAAGCCGTTCTCCGCGCCGGACGCTTTGATCGTCTCGATCATTTCAATGCCCGACATCGTCGCGCCCGAGAGCTTGCCCGCGTCACGCATCTGCACGCGCGTGAGGTTGACGCGCTTTTTGGAGACCACGCGCGCGATGTAGATATTCAGGAACACCGAGCACACGCCGATGGCGGTCAACACGAGGTTATAGCGCAGCATGACGACCAGATACAACACCAGCATGGCGAAATTGAGCGCGACGGGCGCAAGCTCGGAAATCAGCGTGGAAGCGATGCCCTCGTTCTCCGACTGGCGCGCCGCGATATCGCCCGCCATGCGCTGGGAGAAAAAGTTCATCGGCAGGCGCAGCACGTGCCAGATATACGTCGAATTGGCGACGATGGCGAGCTTGCCTTCGATTTTGAGCATGTAAATGGCGTTGATGACGGTGATGACGAACTGTATCAGCGCCATAGCGGACATGGCGAGGATGAACGGCAGCAGCCAGTCCGGGCTCGCGCCCGTCAGCAGCCTATCCAGAAAGATGCGCGAGAACGCCGGGGTGATGATGCCAATCAGCGCCGTCAGGATGCCCGTCACCATCACGAACACAAACGGCGCGAACGTACCCTTGAGGCGCGTCTTGGCAAAGTCGATCATGCTCTTGGGCTTGCCGCCCTTCTGGAAAGCGTCCGTTACCTTAAAGCGCAGACAAACGCCGGTAAACGCCGCGTCAAACTCGCTCATCGGCACGACGACCGTACCGCGCGCCGGGTCGTTGATGACAGCGCCCTTTTTATTGAAGCCGTTGAAAACCACGAAATGGTTGAAGTTCCAGAAGATGATCGCCGGCAAATCGACGGCGCGCAGGTCTTCCACCTCGCACCGAAGCCCCGACGCCTCCAGCCCGTATGCGCGCGCGGCTTTGAGGATGTTCGTTGCCTTGGAGCCGTCCCGGGACACGCCGCAGTCCGAGCGCACCTGCTCCAGCGGCACCCATTTCCCGTGATACGCCAGGATCATGGCAAGCGAAGCCGCGCCGCACTCCAGCGCCTCCATCTGCATGACGACCGGGACTTTCACTACGCCCTTCATTTGTGTGCATCCCTCCGCATGTCGCTTGTCAATTGAACAGGAAAGAGGCGGGCGAAGTCTCGTCCGCCGTGATCACGACCGTCATAAGCCCGCCGCCCGCAAGCGGCGCATCCGGCGCGACGACCACGCGCGTGTTCCACGCAGACAGCCCGAGCGCGTAGGCGAAATAATCCCCGCCCGCGACGCTTGCCGCTTCGTCATAGGAAAGCGGCGTTTCGCCGATGCTCTCGACCGCGCCGGACGCGCCGCCGATCGCCGCCCGCATACCCACGCGCAGCGCCGCCGCCTCCTCGGGCGGCAGGTACGCCACCGCGCGCCCGTCCTCCGCGATGGCGGAGACCGTGACCGTCGTCGGCAGCGTCCCCAAGAACGACCACACCAGCACGGCGACCAGCAGTATGCAAATCGCGCCCAGTATCAACCAGACGCTCGGATTGGTGACGCGGATATACTCGTTGAGCTGCTCGGGGGAGGACACCTTGTCCAGACTGGATTTCCGAAACAGGCTGTTCTTCTTTTCGCTCATGGCTTCCACCCTTTCTGACCTGCGCTTTTTACGCGCCAAACCCGCCGTCCACCTCGGGCAGCATGATGGTTTTCAGCTTTTGCCGCGCCCTGGCGAGGATCGCGCCGACGGTGCTTTCGTTCATATGGAGCGCTTTTGCGATATCGCGGTTGGTGATATGCTCGAAATAGCGATAGTAAATCAGCGTTCTTTCGCGCTCGGAAAGTTTTGTCAGCGCTTTGTACAGCGCCTTTCGCTCGGGCGAAACGATGCTGTCGTATTGTTCCTCGAAATCGACGCTGAGCACGTCCGCGATGCCGTTTTCCTCGTCGTCCATGCTCGTCTGCGGCTTGCGTCTGCGGTAAAAGTCGATCAGCGCGTTGTCCGTGATGCGGAACACCCACGTCTTGACCGACGCTTTTTGCGGGTCGTACCTGTCCAGATTGTTGGCGATCTTCAAAAAGACCTGACTGACCAGATCCTCCGTATCCTCGCGGTGCAGCAGCTTATAAAAGACATAGTTGTAAACGGGCGAATAAAACGCCTCGTACAGCTCCGCCATGTCGATGGGCTTCGCGCTCTCCAGCATACTGCTCCCTCATCCGTCTTCCGCGGTATATGCAACGCGCCTCCGCGCAGGTGTACCCGGGCATATCCATAGTTTACCACAAAATGTGCGGGAATGCAAACGGCATCCTGCATTTTTCGCGCGTTTTCCGCTATTCAAAAGGAATGAACTCCTGCACCGCGCCGACGCCCTCCGCAAAGGGGTTCAGCTTGAGCTTGGTATCCTTCTGGAACGCCTTGAGGATGCGCGCCGCGTCCTCGCCAGCGGCGAGCACGGGCTGATAATTGTTCTTGGGATGCGTGCCGGAGACCAGCGCCGGGATGAGCGTCAGCTGATGCCCGACATACGCGCCGTCCTCGAAGGTCAGCGTGACGCGCGCGATCAGCGCATCCTTGTCGCGCACGGTGTCATTGCCGCCAAACGAGAAATTGCCAAGGCTGTAGAGCACCGTGCGCCCGCCCTCGCGCACGTCCATGCCCTGTACGGCGTGCGGGTGATGCCCGATGAGGATGTCCGCGCCCAGCTTGAGAAAGCCGTTCGCCATGCGTTCCATGTAGATATCGCGGCGCTTGTCGTACTCCACGCCGCCGTGCATGCAGGCGATAATGAGCTGGCAGCCCGCGTCCTCCAGCTCCTGAAAACAGCCCTTGATCACGTCCGCGTTTTGCCACCAATAGGAGATGTAGCTGCCGACGAAGCCGATCTTCACGCCCTGCTTTTCATAGATATACACAGACCGGGCGAATTCATTCGCGCCGAACCAAATGATGTTTTCGTTTTCCAGCGCGCGCGCGGTCGCGTCCATGCCCGCCTGCCCGAAATCGCCCGCGTGATTGTTGCCGACCGTGACCGCCTCGACGCTGCCTTCGGTCAGGATCTTCGCGAAGGATTCGGGTCCCCGCAAACAGTACGTCTTTTTCGCCGCGCCGTCCGTGCCGTCATAGAGCACGCCCTCGAGGTTGACGATCGTCAGGTCGTCCTCCGCAAACAGCGCCTTGACCTTCTCAAACGGATAGCCGTAGCCGAAGCGCGCGATATAGCTGTCGAAGGAAGCGTCGCTCGCGCGTGCCTTCTCCGTGCCGCCGAGCGTACAGTCCCCGGCGAACGTCAGCGTCACCGTCACGCGCTCCGCCGCCGCGCAGGAGGCGAGAATCGTCAGCAAAAACAGAATGCAAAGCGTCTTGCGCATAACCCCTCCGTCCGTGTTCATTTGCAATATCATACTATTATTTTGCTTTTGTTGTCAATGCAAGAAAACATGGCGCGCAGACGTTCCATATAGGTAACAATTTCGTTGCAATTTCGACCAAAATACGTTACAATATCTGCGAAGCGATAGAAAGGCGGTGATCGCCAGTGGCGGAAGCGCTGCAAAACCTGACGGCGAATCTGGTGGACATCCTGATTTATACAGCGACCGCGCTTGTGACGCTGACGGCGCTCGTCAAGTGCGTGCTGCCGCTGCGTCGGCTGTCGCGCCTGCTGCGCCGCGCCGTGCATCAATTGGAAATCATGGTGCCGACCGCAGGCACGCGCCCCGTCTGGCAGGACGTTCTGTTCCTTGGCAGACCGCTGCAAGGCGCGTGGCGCAAGTTCCTGCTCAACGCCGAGCAGCTCGACACGCGGGGCATGGCGTGCGACGTTTCCGAATACATCAATGACGACAGCGTGATCTATCAGCACGGCAGCGTGCAGTTTGGCGAGGTCACGCCCGGGCTTTTGACGAGTCTGGGTATACTAGGCACGTTCATCGGGCTGATGCGCGGGCTGGGCGGGCTGGACGTATCCACGGCGGACGCGACGATGGCGAGCATCTCCCAGATGATCGGCGGCATGACGTTCGCGTTCATGACCTCCATCGTCGGTATCGCGTGCTCGCTGGCGTTCAACATCCTTAACCGCGCGGTGACGGGCAGCTGCATCCGCGCCATCGACGAATTCAACGAAGCCTTTTCCGAGATCGTCATGCACCAACCTCTGACCGAGAACGTGCAGGCAGTCTGCCAGCGCGAGGACGGGCAGGCGCTGATTCGCCACGCCGTGACCGACATGAACGCGCGCATCGCCAGCGGCATCGAGGTGGCGATCGAACGCTCGTTCACGCCCGTCAGCCAGTCGATGAACAGCTTCATCCTCGCCGAAACACAGGCGCAGATCGAGGGCGTGGGGCGCATCGTCAATCAGTTCATCGGGCAGATGAACGGCGCGCTCGACGGGCAGTTTTTACGCCTCGGGCAAACGCTGACCGCCGTCAATCAGGGGCAGGAGGCGAGCTTCGAGGGCATTCAGCGCGCGATGATGGCGGCGGACGGCATCATGCGCGGCATGGACGAAATGCACGGCGTGACGCAGCAGGTCATGGACAGATTCGAGCATTATATCGCCGAAATATCAGCAAACCAGACCGATCAGACCGATTTTACGCAGACCTCGGCAAGCATTTTGAGCGGCATGCACGCCGCTATGCAGGAGCAAAGCGCGTGCGTACAGCAATTGCAGCTCAGTCAGGCGCGCATGCAGACGAGCATGCAGGAATACGCCGATTGGTCGAGCCGCGTGCTCACGGCGGTCGAAACGCAGTCGGGCGCGAGCACCGAAGCGCTTTCCGGCGTGGCGGACGGCATGAAGGAGGGCGGGCGCATGCTCGCCGACAGCTACGCCTCCTTTGTGGAAAACATTTCCTCCGGACTTGCGCGCACGCTGGGCATGTTCGACGAAAACATGCAGGACATGATGAACGCGCTGCAAAAGAAGCTCTCGCAAATCGAGAAGACGCTGGACAAAGCGCCCGACAGGCTGTCGGGGCAGGTCGAGGGCTACGTCACCTCGCTGTCCAAATTGCAGCGGGCGATGAGCGATATCGCCGAAGTGCTGCAAAAGGCGCAGCCCGAGGCGGCGACGCTCGCGGAGGGCGCTTGACATGCCGGGCGCTGCCATGAAGCGCGCGGCGCGGAGACCGGGCAGGACGGATTCCGGCGCGCACTGGATCTCCTATTCCGACATGATGGCGTCGCTGCTGCTGGTGTTCATACTGGCGGTCTGCATGAGCATCTACCAGTATTTCAGCCTGTTGGAGACCAAGACGCGCGAGCTGGACGAACAGCAAGCGGTCATCGACCGCACGCAGATCACGCTTGCCGAGCGCGAGAGCGAGCTGGAAACCATCAACGTCACGCTGATGGGCAAGCAGGAGGAACTCGCGGCGATTCAGATTCAGCTCGACAAGCAGGAGTCCGATTTGCACGCGGCGCAGGTCGCGCTGGAAACGACCGAAAAAGAGCAGGCGCTTTTGCAGCTGGAGCTTGATAAAAAGGACACAACCTTGCAAGATCAGGCGCTGCGGCTCTCCGCCATGAGCGAGGTGCTCGACTCCCAGAAACAGGAAATGCTCAACCAGCAACAGCGCATCGACGACCTGCTGGGCATCCGCACGGAGATCGTGACGGCGCTGTCGCAGGCGCTCGCGCGCGCAAACCTCTCCGCCTCGGTGGACGAGCAGGGCGATATCGTACTAGATAGCTCGCTGATGTTCACGACAGGCTCGAGCGCCATCACGCCCAGCGGACAATCGGAGCTGTACCGGCTGATTCCGGTGTACCTCGAAGTGCTGATGCGCGCCGAATACCGTGATTACGTCGCGGAAATCATCATCGAGGGGCATACCGACAGCACGGGCACATATGAAAACAACCTCGAGCTTTCGCAGGATAGGGCGCTGTCGGTGGCGAAATACTGCCTTGGCATGAGCTCGCTGTCGACGCCGCAGAAAGCCGTATTGCAGGACATCATGACCGCCAAGGGGCGCAGCTACTCCAACCGCGTGTTCAATGCGGACGGTACGGAGAACATGGAGCGCTCGCGCCGCGTCGAAATTAAGTTCCGCCTCAAGGACTCCGAAATGATTGTCGAAATGAACAAAATCCTATCCAGCATGGAGTGAACGCCGTCTATGAAAATCCTTGCCGCGCTCGTCGCCGTTGTCACGCTGATTGCGTTGGCGGCGGGCGGATACACATGGTATACCGCCACCCTGACCGTCACGCTGGAAAACGCGCAGGTCATCTCCGCGAAAGACCAACCCGAGGAGTTCGCGCGCCGACGCGCCGAGCTGGAAAACAACGCGCTGCAGGGCGTGATTTTTCAGGAAAGCATGCCCGGGAACGCCGAGGAATACAGCTTTATCCTGTACACTGTAACAATCGAAAATAAGTGCCTGCTGCCCGCCGAAATGCTGGAATTGCAAATATCGCCCGCGCAGGGCGATATCATGAGCTACACGCAGACGGGCGCGACGGGCATCACCGTGCAGCCCGGGCAGACGCAGAGCGTCTGGGGCATGCTGGTGTCCAAGGCGGGCGGGTATGCCGTGCGCGACCTGTATATTACTTATTATATATGGGGGAATCCGTTCACCGTCAAGTGTACATACGGCTAATGAAGGGCAATCGCAGGCGATTGCCCTTCGAACAAAGGGGCGGGAGACGCCCCTTTGTTCGAAACACGATTTCCTCTCGGCTCCTTCGGGAGCCTCCCGGGCGGAAATCGCGCAAGG
>CAZEIC010000104.1:0-1149 GCA_964512175.1 uncultured Oscillospiraceae bacterium
TCGACCCCGATATCTATTCCGGGTTCGCGTTCGGCATCGGCCTTGAGCGCATCACCATGCTGCGCTACGGCATCCAGGACATGCGCCTGCTCTACGAAGGCGACGCGCGGTTCTTGTCCCAGTTCCGGAATTAGGAGGCGAGAGAACATGAAATTACCGCTTGAATGGATTCGCGAATACGCGAACATCCCTATGAGCGCCGAGGAATACGAGCAGCGCATGGTCATGTGCGGCACGGGCGTGGAGGGCGTGTCCTACCCCGAAAAGACGCTGGAGAACATCGTCGTCGGGCGCGTGCTGACCTGCGAGCCGCACGCAAACAGCGACCACCTGCACGTATGCACGGTGGACGTGGGTCAGGAAGAACCGCTGCAGATCGTCTGCGGCGCGCCGAACGTCGCGGAAGGGCTGCTCGTGCCGGTCGCGCTGATTGGTTCCGCGCCCTCGGGGCACGAAATCAAGAAGGGCAAGCTGCGCGGCGTGGAGAGCTTTGGCATGCTGTGTTCCGCGCCCGAGCTGGGCATTCCGCAGGAATTGTACCCCTCGGTCGGCGACGCGGGCTTGATGATCTTCACCGAAGACCACGCGCCCGGAACGCCGGTCGCCAAGGCGCTGTGCATCGAGGGCGCGGTGTGCGACTACGAAATCCTCGCCAACCGCCCCGACTGCCTTTGCGCGTGGGGCATCGCGCGCGAAACGGCGGCGGCGATGGGGACAAGCTGCGCGCTGCCGGAGATTTCCGTTCAGGAAACCCCCGCGACCGGGCGCATCGAGGACTACGTATCGGTCGCCGTCGAGGACGCGCACGGCTGCCCGCGCTACGCGGCGCGCGTGATCGCCAACGTGCGCATCGCGCCCTCGCCGCTGTGGCTGCGCGCGCGGCTGCACATGGCGGGCATCCGCGCCATCAACAACATCGTGGACATCACCAACTACGTCATGCTCGAAACGGGGCATCCCATGCACGCGTTCGACCTTGCCAAAGTGCGCGGAAACAGCATCATCGTGCGCCGCGCCAAGCCCGGCGAGACCTTGCGCACGCTCGACGGCAAAGAGCACGCGCTTACGGACGGCAACCTGCTCATCTGCGACGCGAATGGCCCGACCGGGCTTGCGGGCATCATGGGCGGCGAGGAAAGCGAGATCACC
>CAZEIC010000104.1:1186-9380 GCA_964512175.1 uncultured Oscillospiraceae bacterium
TTCGAGTGCGCGGCGTTCGACCGCACGATTACGCGCGTCGCCTCGCGCGCGCTGGGCGTGCGCACGGAGTCCTCCGGGCGCTTCGAGCGCGGCGTATCGCCGGCGACGGTCATGCAGGCGCTTTCGCGCGCGTGCCAGCTTGTCAATCTGCTTTCCGCAGGCGACGTTGTTCCGGGCTGCTACGACCTCTACCCCGACCCGCAAGCGCCAGCGACGGTCGTCGCCTCGTGCGAAAAGCTCGCGCACCGCGCGGGCGTTGCCATCGCGCCCGAGGAAATGGAGAGCATCCTGCGCTCGCTGTCGTTCACGGTGTCGCGCGAGGGCGACACGCTGACCGCCACCGCGCCCGATTTCCGGCAGGACATCGAGGGCTCCGCGGACTTATGCGAAGAGATCCTGCGCCTGCACGGGTATAACGCCATCCCCTCGACCGCGCTTCGCGGCGAGACGACGCCGGGCGGCAGGTCGCCGCGCATGCTGCAAAGCGACGCGGCGCGCGACGTACTGACCGGGCTTGGCTGGTATGAAACGATGGGCTTTTCCTTCGTCAGCCTGAAATCCATCCAACTGCTCGGGCTGGACGAGCGCGACGCGCGGCTGTCGCCGCTGACGCTGCGCAACCCCTTGGGCGAGGACACCGCCTGCATGCGCACCACGCTCGCGCCCTCGCTGCTCAAGGCGCTGGCGGGCAACATGAGCCGGGGCGTGGCAAGCGCCGCGCTCTACGAGCTTGCAGCGACCTACGACCCCAGCGCGCGCACGGAGGAAAACCTGCCGCTGGAAAAGCGCGCGCTGACGCTCGGCGCATACGGCGAGGGCGCGGATTTCTACGCAATTCGCGGCGCGGCGGAACTGCTCTGCGCGCGCTTCGGCGTGCAGACGCGCGTCGTCCCGGGCGGCGATTGCTACTATCACCCCGGCCGCCGCGCAAGGCTGCTGTGCGGCGACGTGCAAATCGCGCAGCTTGGCGAAATCCACCCCGACGTGGCGGAGCGCTTTGAGCTGACCGCACGGACGTATCTGGCGGAGATCGATTTCGAAGCGCTGATCGCCTGCGAAACGCCGATGGCGACCGTCAAGCCGCTGCCGCGCACGCCCGCCGTATCGCGCGATATCGCGCTGGTCATGCAAGGCGACGTGCCGCTGGGCGAAGTGCTCGCCGCCATGCGCGAGGCGGGCGGCGCGCTCGTCGAGGACGCGGCGCTCTTTGACGTGTACCGCGGCGCGCAAATCGGCGAGGGCAACAAATCCGCCGCCTTCTCGCTCGTGTTCCGCGCGTCCGACCGCACGCTGACCGAGGACGAGGTACAAAAGCGCATGGACGCGATACAACGCGCATGCAAGGAGAAGTTCGGCGCGGAGATTCGCTCGTAATCGGGTATAAAGCAAAGGGAACGCGATGTTCGACCGCGTTCCCTTTTTGATTTGGTTTGATTAGTTCAGTCTTTCCGCGATCTCCGGAATGCCCAGCAGCGCTTCCTCCAGCGTGTCCGCGCCCGTCGTGAGCGTCAGCGTCCGGAAGCCCTCGCGCGCGGCGGCGGCGGTGTTTTGCCACATATCGTCCACGAACAGGCATTCCTCGGCGCGCAGGTCATACTGCGTCAACAGCAGCCGGAAAATGGCGGGGTCGGGCTTGACGAGCTTTGCCTCGCACGAGGCGATGCCGCCGTCGAGCGAGAACAACACCGGATGCTCGCGGCGCATGAACGCGACGTCGTCGTCGCTGGTGTTGGAGATGAAGTACAGCCTATACCCCGCCGCGCGCAGCCGCGAAAGCAGCGCGGGCGTGCCCTCGGGCATCAGCAGCATTTGGGTGTGGCGCGCGAGCGCGGCGCGCAGCGCGTCCGCCTTTTCGGGGAACAGCCGGCAGATACCGTCCACCACCTGCGCGCGCGTCCATTTCCCGCTATCGCCGTTTCGCCACGGCTCGCTGCCGTACACGCGCGGAATCCAATACGCAGCGTCCTCGTCGGAATCGAAGAACTCGCGCAGCGCGATCTCGGGCTTGAAATACACAAGAACATTGCCAAAGTCGAACACAAGGTTTTTGAGCATCGTCAAATCTCCCGAATCGTCAGCGCCTCGTCCTTGCAAGCGTCGAGCGCGTCGGTATGCCCCACAACGCAGACCGCGCCGTGCTGTGCCATGTCCTCCAGCACGTCCGCCCAGCGGAGCAGGTCCGCCTTCGTCGTTTCGAGCGTTTCGCGGCGCGTCAGGCAAAGCTTTTCCCAATCGTCGCCGCGACACAAATCGCCGTACGCGTCGATGCCGACTTGGCGCGGGCTTTTGAGCGGCTCGGTCTCGGCGATGGCGCTGATGATGTAGCGCGTGAGCTCCTCGTCGCTCTCGCAGAACGCGCGGATGTCCTGCGCGAGCGCGCGGTACACGCCCAGCGAACGTGCGGCGGACGGGTCGCGGTAGGAGTAGCAAAACAGCGCGCCGTCCTCGCGCAGGCTCGCGCCCGCGCCGTACGCGCCGCCCTGCACGCGGACTTTGTTCCACAGGAAGGCGTAGGAGAGGATGTTGGCGAGCACGCGCGCGCTGCCGTGGTACTTGGCGTTCGCCTGCGACAGGTGATACCCCAGCACCGCGAAACCGATCTGCGCCGGGATGCGAACGCCCTCGTTGCCGGGCGCGTCAAAGCGGTATTCGGCGCTCGCCGGCACGGGCGCGCCCTCGTCAAACCGCGACAGCAGCGAACCGATCGCCACATGCCCCGCGCTCGTCACGCTCGCCTCCATGCGCGCGCGGCAGACGGTGTTTTGCACGAAACGCTCAAGCAGCGCGAGGAACGCCGGATACCGTTCGTCGAAATGCTCGGCGAAATCGCGCAGCCACGAAAGCCGCGTATAGCTCACGCCGCTCGCGCCGATCGCCTCGTACACCGCGCGCTGCGCCGAATACCGCGCGAGCGAGCGCGCCAGCGCCAGCGCGTGCCCCGCCATGACGGCGGTCTGCTTGGCGCTTTCGTTTGCCTGCAATACGATCTCGCGGACGCGCTCTTTCTGATCCAGCAGCGTTTCTGAAAGCACCTCGTACAGCAGCTCCTCCGCCTCGGGCAGCTTCTCGGTCAGCGCGCTCATGTACGCGCCAAACATCGGCGTGCAGGTCGCAGCGTCATCCCGGCTGTACGACGACAGCGAGAACGACAGATCGCCCATGTGCAGCTTGACCGCCTGCGAGAGCGCGAGCGCGCTATGGCGCTTGGTCGGCAATTCCAGCAGCAGATCGGGCAGCAGGGAAAGCGCGGTCAGTTCGGGCAGCGTGTAGTCGGTCAATTTGAAATACAGGCTGACGTGCAGAACGCCCTTGCACGACGCTTTGTGCTCCAGCACGCGAACGCCGTCCTCCGTCACCACGCGCGTGTCGAGCTTCTCGGGCAGCGGGGTCACTTCGGAGAGCGCGAGCTTGGGCAGCGTCGCGAGCGCCTCGGGAGAATCGGGCGTTTGCTGCCATTTGACGAGCTTTTCGTTGAGCGCGAGCACGCGCTGTTCTTCTTCATTCGTCCACGAATCTTGCATCGCCTTGACGCGCGCCGCTTCCTTGGCACGCTGGCGCTCGCCGTATGTGCAGGACGGCAGCAGCCGCAAAATGCCCATGCCCTCCTCGCGCAGGAAGATCTCGGTCAGCAGGTCTTCAAAGTACCGGCCGTCGAGCTTCTTATGCAGCGATTTGAACACGTCGTCGCCCAGCAGGTGCAGCAGCGGGTCGCCGCCGTAGAGCCAGCTTCTGAGCGCCATGATGTTGCGAATCAGCCCGCGCGGCTCGTGCGGCTCTTTACGCTGGAACTCGTACCGGCTCAGCGACGCTTCGAGGCTCGCCTTGTCCAGCCCGTTCTCCGCCAGCCCGCGCACGGTGTCCTGCACGACCTTGAGCACGTCCCCGCGCTTTTCGTCGTCCATGTTCTTCACGCGCAGCATCACGGCGGGCTGCGCCGCGTCCTGCTCAAACTCCAAGCTCACGTCCTGACACAGCCCGGACTCCAGCAGCGCGCGCTTGAGCGGCGCTTCGTTCGTGCCCGCGAGCACGTCGCACAGGTTGGCGATGGCGATTGCCTTTTCTCTGTCCTCCCACGAGCACACGACTTTGCCGATTGCCAGATGCGCCTTGGTCGCCTCGTCCTCGCCGGGGGCGACCTCGAACTCCTGTGTCATCTCGGTTTTCGGGATGGGCTGCTGCGGCACGATCTTGGGCGCGCCCACGCCGCGCTCGAACCGAGAAAGGTAGTCGTCGATCAGCGCGAGCGTCTCGGCAAGCGGCACGTCGCCGTCGAGCCAGATGCGCGCGTTGGACGGGTGATAATACCGCCTGTAGGACGCGAGGAACTGCTCGTAGGTCAAGTCGGGGATATGCTCCGGGTCGCCGCCCGAATTGTTGCCGTAGCAGGTGTCGGGGTACAGAAGGCGCAGCATTGCTTCCTCGGTCACGTCGTCCACCGAGGACATCGCGCCCTTCATTTCATTGAAAACCACGCCCTTGAGCGACGCTTCGCCGCCCGCCTCGGTCAGTTCGACGTGCCAGCCCTCTTGGTAAAAAATGTCGGGGGTTTTGAGGATGCGCGGCGCGAACACCGCGTCCAGATACACGCCCGTCAGGTTCAGAAAATCGGTCTTGTTGCGGCTGGACACCGGGTACATGGTCTTGTCCGGGAAGGTCATGGCGTTGAGGAAGGTGTTCATCGAGCCTTTGAGCAGCTCGACAAACGGCTCCTTGACCGGGTACTTCTCCGAGCCGCAGAGCACGGAATGTTCCAATATATGGAAAACGCCCGTGCTGTCCTCGGGCAGCGTCTTAAACGCCACGGAAAAGAGCTTGTTTACGTCGCCGGAATCCATCCAGCACAGTTCCGCGCCCGTTTTGTCGTGCGTCATCTCCACGAGCGTGGCGGACAGTTCCGAAACCTCGCGCGCGCGCGCGACGGTAAAGCCGCAGAGCTTGTCTCCCTGTTGAAACCGCATCGGCGTTTCCTCCTTTGTTCCCATCAAAAATGCGCTTTCATCATACACCCAAAGCATGCGCGGGCGCAAGGCGCGGCGCGCAAAAACAGCAAAAAACCGTCCAAACGTCAAAAAGGACTGGACAGCCGCGCCCGAACGTGGAATAATATAGTAGAAATATGTGCGTTGAAGGAGAGGAACGGCTATGATAAACGTTACCGTCTGGAACGAGTATTATCACGAACGGCACGACGAGGAAACCCGCGCGGTCTACCCCGAGGGCATCCACGCGCAAATCGCGAGCTTCCTTGCGTCAGGCGACGTGCGCGTGCGCACGGCGACGCTGGAAGACGAGGGCTGCGGGCTGTCGCAGGAGGTGCTCGACAACACGGACGTGCTTCTGTGGTGGGGGCATGTCAAACATCAGGACGTGCCGGACGAGGTCGCGCTCCGCGTGCAGCGCGCGGTGCTCAAGGGCATGGGCGCGATCTTCCTGCACTCGGGGCATCACTCCAAGCCCTTCCGGCTGCTGATGGGCACGTCGTGCGATTTATCGTGGCGCGAGGACAACGACATGGAACGCCTCTGGGTCGTCGATCCCGGGCATCCCATCGCGCAGGGGCTGGGACGGTACATCGAGATCCCGGCGGACGAAACCTATGCCGAGCCGTTCGGCATCCCCACGCCGGATGAACTGGTGTTCATCACGTGGTACGAGGGCGGCGAAGTGTTCCGGTCTGGCTGCTGCTACAAGCGCGGGCACGGCAAGGTGTTCTACTTCCAGCCCGGGCACGAAACGCTGCCGGTATACTACCAGCCGGACGTGCAGCGCGCGCTGCAAAACGCCGTGCGCTGGGCGGCGCCCGGGTATCGCGTCGGCGAATTGTCCGCGCCGCACATCAAGAAGATAGGCGGATGATATTGAATACGCACACCAGCGCTATCGCGCACAGCAGATAGCGAAACAGGCGCTCCGTGCCTGATACCGAAAGCCTTTCGCGCAGCTTTGCCGACCCGAGCCCGCCCAGCGCCCCCGCCGTCACCATGGCGGCGAGGTGCGCAAGCGCGATGGGCGGCACGCTCGCGCTCGCGAGGCTGAATAACGCGCTCGCCGCCTGCGAGATGAGGATGATGAAAATCGAGTTGGCGGCGGCTTTTTTTGCGTTCATCGAAAAGAAAAAGGAGAGCGCCGCAAGGTTCATCGGCCCGCCGCCGATGCCGAGGAACGCGGAGACTGCGCCCAGCGCCACCCCGATCAGCAGCCCCGCAACCTTGTTTTGGATGTTTCTGGTTTGGAGTTGCTTTTGACACAGCGTATAGAAAAACGTGCCGACAACGACCGCCAGCAGCAGCGCCGCCTGCCACGCGCCCGCGAGCCGATCGTCCCCGGCGAGCTGCCGCGCCATGTCGAACGCGCGCTTGCCAAGCACGCCGCCAATCGCCGCGCCGATGCCCAAGGGAATGGCGGCAGTCGGCGACAGCTCGCGCGATTTGCGGCTCTTGACAACGTTGATGAGCGCCATCGCGAGCACCGTCAGCCCCGACAGGAACGACGCTTCGGCTACGCCCATCACGCCCGTCGCGTCGAGCACGGGCTTGATGAGGATGCCGCCGCCCACGCCGCACACGCCGCCAATCAGGCTCGCAAACAGGCAGACGGCGAACACGAACGCGACGGTCATACGCGCGCCGCCGCGTGTTTTTTGATGGCTTCAAAGGTCTCCATGCTGATGTCGTGCTCGATGCGGCACGCGTCCTCGCGCGCGGTCTGCTCGCTCACGCCGATCTGCATGAGGTAGGTCGCGAGCAGCCGATGGCGCTCGTACATGCGCGAGGCGATCTCCAGCCCCGCGTCGGTCAAGGCGATCGCGCCGTCCTTGTCCATCAGCAGGTAGCCGTTCTCGCGCAGGCGCTTGACGGCGTAGCTGACGGAGGGCTTGGTAACGCCAAGCTCCGCCGCGATATCGACGGAGCGAATGTAGCCGTGCCGTTCGCGGAGCATCAGCATGGCTTCTAGGTAATCCTCGGAGGACTTCAAGATGCGCATAACGCTTCCCTCGCTTTCCAGCCGCTAGATTACCATAACCGCCGCGTTAATGCAAGCCGCACCGCCCTGCGCAACGCGAGCAATCGCCGCAGCAGGCGTGCTTGCCCAAACGTTTGTCGCGGAACATAGAGAAAACGATCCCTCCGACGAGCAGCAGCAGCGCGCCGCCGACTATCCACGTCGCCATGTTATGCCCTCCTTTCCTGCGCGCCCCGGCGCATTAGCAGCCAGAGAAGCAGCGCGGTAAGCGCAATCGCGGTGAGCGCGCCCAGCCCGAAGCCCGCGCCCGCAAACAGCAGCCCGAATTGGTAGACGATCAGCGCCGCGGCGTACGCCAGCGCGCATTGGTAGAGGATGGCGAACGCCGTCCATTTGCCGTTGTTCATCTCGCGCCGGATCGCGCCCATCGCCGCGAAACATGGCGCGCACAGCAGGTTGAACAGCAGGAAGGAGAACGCCGCGAGCGCGCCGTGACCGCCGCTCATGTCCTCGAAGCTCGCCGATATGGGCGACAGCGCTTCCGCGCGCGCCTCGCCGGATAGTTCGCCGTCCTCCAGAATCTCGGCGGCGGCGCTCTCCCCCGTCTCGCCGACCACGCCGTAGAGCACGCCGAACACGTTCACGACTTCCTCCTTGGCGACCAAGCCCATGACGGTGGCGACGGTCGGCTGCCACGCGCCGAAGCCCAGCGGCGAAAACACGGGCGCGACCGCCGAGCCGATCACGCCCAGCATGCTATCGTCCGCGTCCTCCACCCTGCCAAAGGCGGCGACGGTCGGCGCATCGGCGGTCTGCGCGTCGGGCGCTTGCCGCGTCCAGCCGTAATTGGAGGTCAGCCAAATGAGCACGCTCGACACCAGAATCACCGTGCCCGCGCGCTTGACGAAGCTGAAGGCGCGCTCCCAGACGGAATGCAGCACGTTCCTGCCCGACGGCGCGTGATAGGCGGGCAATTCCATCACGAACGGCGCGGGATCGCCCGCGAACATCCGCGTCTTTTTCAAAATGATACCCGATACGACGACCGCCAGCACGCCCACGACATACGCCGTGAACGCCACCCAGCCCGCGCCGCCGAACAACGCGCCCGCAATCAGCGCCACGATCGGCATTTTCGCGCCGCAGGGGATGAACGTCGCCGTCATGACGGTCATTTTGCGGTCGCGGTCGTTCTCGATCGTGCGCGACGCCATGATGCCCGGCACGCCGC
>CAZEIC010000105.1:0-9318 GCA_964512175.1 uncultured Oscillospiraceae bacterium
AATCACGCTGCCGAACGCTTTTGTCAAGCCGCGCAGCGATATGGCATCCTGCTGCATGGAGGTCTCCCGCATGTGCTTCCCTCCAGATGTGAGAATAAAGACGAATACGGAGCGAGGGAGTCCCGGCGTTACGCCCCGACACCCCCGCTCCGTGATGATGCAGCGATTACTTGACCGAAACGCCCTTGACCAGCAGCGTGCTCATGAGCGCGCCCACGATCTGCTCGTCAGACAGCGGATTGCCTTCGTTGACGAGGTTACCGGCGTTGTCGTAGAGAGGACCGTTGAACACGTCCCACTCGCCCGCGATGATCTTGGCGCGGGCGGTTTCGATGGCTTCCGCCGTGCCTTCGGCGCAGTTGTCAGACAGCGGGGAAATGTCCACCATGCCGTCGGACAGGCCCAGGAAGTAGTTCTTCGGCGTCCAGGTGCCGTCGATCACATCTTTGATCTGCGCTTCGTACACGCTCGACCAGTGCCAGATGGGCGCGGTCAGGTGCGCCTTGGGCGCGTCGGGGGTCATGTCGGTGTTGTAGCCCACGCCGAACTTGCCGGCGGCTTCGGCGGCGACCTGCGGCATGGAGGTGTCGCAATGCTGCGCGATGACGTCGCAGCCCAGCGCGAGCAGCGCCTCGGCGGTCTGCTTCTCGAGGGTCGGGTCATACCAGCTGTTGAGGTACTTGACATAGACTTCGGCGTCGGGGTTCACGCTCTGCACGCCCAGCGCGAAAGCGTTGATGCCGCCAGCGACCTCGGCATTCTCGGCGAACGCCGCGACATAACCGATGAGGTTGGCTTCGGTCTTGAGCCCGGCGGCGATGCCGGACAGATACCGCGCCTGATAAATGCGACCGAAGTAGTTGTTGAAGTTCACGCCGTTGTTCTTATTGCCCGAGCAATGGGAGAAGATCACGTCCGGGTACTCTTCCGCCAGCTCTTCCATGAAGTTCATGAAGCCCCAGCTATTGCCGAAGATGATCTGGCAGCCCGAATCGACCAGCTCGCGCAGCGCGGTCTCGCACGCAGCGTTCTCGGCGACTTCGAACTTATACAGGATCTGCGAATCCGAAAGCCCCAGCGCTTCCTTCGCGCCCTCGATGCCATTGTAGTGCGCGCCGGTGAACCCATCCGTAGAAGAACCGATGAACACGGCGCCGACTTTTAGCTCGCTTACCGGAACGGCCTCAAAGGCCAGGGCGCTCACGGCGCACACAGACAGTGTCAGCGCCAGAAGCAGGGATACGATCTTCCGCATGGTAACTCTCCTCCGCAGTGTATGTATTTCTTGATCAGCCCTCGACGAGCAGCTCGCCTTCCGGCGAGATACCCGTGATGACCGCCAAAGACAAAAGGTTAACGCCGTCCCGGCGCAAGTCCATGCCCCCGTCTTGAAACCCCTTCTCGATGCCGATGCCAACGCCGACGACCGGGCAAGCGCACTGCTCGCAGAGCATGCGCATGCCGCGCACCGCCTGACCGTCTGCCAGAAAGTCGTCGATGATCAGCACGCGCGTGCCCTCGGGCAGATACGCCTTGTCCACGCAGATATTGTTCCATTTCTTGTGCGTGAAGCTGTATACCGGCGCTTGCGCGAGCCCTTCGCCCTGCGCCGCGCCCGCCGATTTCTTGGCAAACAGCACGGGCAAATCGGAAAGCGCGCGCGCCGTCGCGAGCGCCAGCGCGATGCCGCTTGCTTCGACCGTCAGGATGACTTCGGGCTGTTTTGCGCGAAAATGCTCCGCGAACGCCGCGCCCATCCGAAAGATCAGCGCGGTATCCAGCCTGTGGTTGAGGAACATGTCCACCTTGACGACGTTCCCGCCGAGCGCCTTGCCCTTCTGGATGATGGCATCCCGCAATTCGCGCATGTCCATGCCTCCGTTTTCCGAACAAACTTCCGTACCTCGGACGGTTTTTCCGTCATGCTCGGCAAAAACCCGAACATTAAAAGAAAAATCATATTCATTGTACACGCTTTTCAGCCTATTTGCAACGGTTTTTTCATGTTTCCCGAAAATTCGTGCGCTTTCAACAAAATGCCAGCGTATTTTCCCCGGCACGGCGCAAAATAGTCTCGATTTCCTCATGAACAGGAGGTGAATTCGGATGATGAACAATGGCAGCCAGTCCGGGCGCGGAAACCGCGCGAACGTTCCCGAGGCCAAGCACGCGCTGGACAACATGAAGTTTGAGATCGCCCGCGAGCTGGGCATCAACTTCAAACAGGGCGACAACGGCGACCTCACGAGCCGCGAGAACGGTTACGTCGGCGGTTACATGGTCAAGCGTCTGATCGAGCAGGCGGAAAAGCAGATGGCGGGACAGCGGTAAACTGTAAAATGAAAGGATGAACCAACATGTTCAATCAACAGCAGTCGTCTTCTTCCAACAATTCCAACAATGTCAACGTTCCCGAGGCGCGTCAGGCGCTGGACAACATGAAGTATGAAATCGCCAGCGAGCTGGGCATCAACCTCAAACAGGGCTATAACGGCGACCTTCCCAGCCGTCAGGCGGGTTACATCGGTGGTTACATGGTCAAGCGCATGATCGAGCAGCAGGAGCGTCAGATGTCGGGTCAGAAGTAATCTTCTGACAAAAAGCGGGGACGGAAGCGATTCCGTCCCCGTTATCATTGCGCTTCTATCAGGATTTCAAACGTCCTCGGCCACGGCAAACGCATGTCATACGTAAAATCCGGCATATTTCGGAATATCGGGCTTCGCGCGATGTACGCGTCCATGCGCTCCCTGATCATGCGCTCGCAGCCGTTTACATCGTCCAGTCGCAGACAATTTCTCCCCGCGTCGCGCAGCGCGGCGTTGACCGCAGGGCGAACGACGGCCTGATACGCGTGATCGTCCAGCAGGCGCTCGAGCGTGAAGCGCGCGTTTTTTTGCACGTCTTTCCCAAGTACCATTTGCGCCAATGCCGTGCCAAGGGAATTGCTGGCGGTGTTCCACGCGGAGTACGCTTGCAGCGACAGCGCGCACGCCTGCTTGGAAAACGCTTCCAGCACCTCGCCCGTGCCGCCGTTGGCGCAGCGCACGTCCAGAAAGCCCGTCGGCACGCCCGCGCGCACGCTTTCCGCGAGCAGTTCCGCGCATCGCTCGTCGTCCGCGTCGGGCGCGGCTTCTCCCGCAAGCGCGCTCTCGGTCTGTATACCGTCCTTCGGCGTGTCGATCAACAGCACGCCGTCATACGGCGGCGCGTCCACGCGGCGTATGCCCAGAAACGCGCATTGGCTCGTCACGTTCTCGTCAAACGGTCTGTCCTCGTACAGCGCGGTGAACGCCCCGCCCGTATCGCGCAGATAGCGAACGCCCAGCCTGTATTCCCCCGTCTTTAATACGCGCGCGATACACAGGCAACCCGCCTCATCCGCGCCGTTATGCAACGCCGCCCGGTCGCCAAGCGCCAGCGCGCGGATGCGGCAAATCAGCGCTTCCTGCTCTTGCTTGTGCAGCCCGTAGGGCTGGCAGTCCTCTTGCGAGAGCAGCAGCCTGTCGATAACGCCCTCATGTAAAAGCTCGACCAACGTCCTATTGACGGCATGGTTGCGCGCGCGAACAGAAAGATAGTCGGCGAGCGCCTTTTCGGGAATCAGCGCGCGCAGGCGCGCGAGCTCGCGCTCGTCGCCTTTGTGGCTGGCAATCGAATACGCTGTGATCAGCGCGTTCCTGGCGATATCCGCGTCGGAATAGTTGCTGCCCGCCGTGCGCATCACCACGGCGAACACCGTGATCGGTAATTCGGGGCGCGAGCGCTTGATATCGCGCAGCAGCGCCAGCCTGTCGAGCGCCGTTTCTTTTGATACGTCCGGCTCGCGCGAGGCGACGAGCGAGCCAAAGCAAAGCTGCTCGGCGGAGACGACCAGCGCGTCCGCGCGTTCGGCTGCTTTTATCAGAAATGTTTTCTTGTCAGGAAACGCCGACGGTCGGTCAAACCAGTCCAGCGCGCTTTGCGGCGGCGTAAGCACCTCCGCGCCGCACATCGCTGCAAGCTGTACCGGAAACAGCGCGTTACACGGACGCGAATCCAGCGGCAGGTATGCGATCATCACAGCGCGTCGGCCGCGCGCCGAAACGCCGCGACCGCCTCCCGGATACCGGCTTCCGTGTTGCCCGTGACGACCGCGCCGATCATCACGCCGCGCACGCCAACGTCCCGCAGCCGCCGTACATCCTCCGGCACGAGCGCCTTTTGCGACGGCACGACCACGGGAATGCCGACCGCGCCGCACAGCGCGCGATAGACCGCCAAATCGCACAGCGTCAGCGGCTGTCCGTATTCTTCGCGCGGCACGACGGACGCTTCCAGCACGTCCGCGCCGGTCTGCGCGAGCAGCGCCGCGTCGTCCGCGCTATCATCCGCGCCGCACGCGATCATGCGCGCGATACGCTTGTCCAAAAGTCTCGCGGGCGCGTGCTTTGCATATGCCGACACGAACGAAAACGGCAGCGTGCACGCGCCGTCCAAATCGCGCGCGGCGGCGGACGCGGTATCGCCCAGCACGATGCCCATCGGTCCGGAAGCGCGCGCCAGCATGCTTTCCAGCGCCGCGCGCTCGTCCGCAAGGCTGGAAAACGCCGCGCCGCTCGCGAAATGCCGCACGTTGATGTGCACCTTGACCGCGTCCGCGCCCGCCTCGAACGCCGCTTGCGCGAGCGCCGGCTCGTTCGCCGGCAAGCTCATGATCAGCGGCATACTCTTTTCATCAAAGAGCGAAAGAAAGCTGTTCAAGCGCTCACGCCTCCACCGTGATTTCCAGCGGCCTTTGCCCGGTCAGACGCACGCTGACCTCGTCCGGCTGGCTGCCGCCGACATAGAACCGGAAGTGCTTGCCGTACCGCGCGCGCATGCCGCGCTCGTCCACCGACGTAAACGCGCTTTCGGGGATCTTTAACCTGATGACGCGCGATTCGCCCGACGCGAGGTGCGTGCGCTCGAACGCGCACAGGCTGTGGTTGCGCGCGGCATACGGCGAATCCAAATCCTTGACATATACCTGCGTGACCGCGTCGCCCGGTCTGTCTCCTGTGTTCTTGACCGTCACGCAGAGCGCGTCGCCCTCGCGGCGCAGGAAGGAATAGGAAAAGTTCGTGTAGCCCAGCCCGAACCCGAACGGATACAGCGCCTCGCCCTCGAAATAGCGGTAGGTGCGGTTCGTCATGGCGTACTCGGTGAACGGCGGCAAATCGGACACGGAATTGTAGAACGTCACCGGCAACCGCCCGCCCGGAGCGGCTTTGCCAAACAGCACGTCGGCAAGCGCCCTGCCGCCCGCCTGACCGGGGTACCACGCCTGCAAAATGGCGTTGCCGTCGCGCACCGCCAGCGCGCTGCCCGCCATCAACACGACGATCACGGGCTTCCCAACCGCGATCACGGCGGCAAGCAGCTTCCGCTGGCATTCGGGCAGCTCGAGGTCACGCTTGTCCCCGGCGGAAAAGCTGTTGCCCGTGTCGCCCTCCTCGCCCTCGATGCCCGCGTCAAGCCCCAGGCACAGCACGCTCACATCGCTCGCTTCCGCCATGAATACCGCCTCGGCAAGCCTATCGTCCGCCGCGGCAAGCCCGCTTGTGCGGTCTTTGAACAGGTGACAGCCCTGCGAATACCAGACGCGCGCCTTGCCCTCGCACGCGCGGCGAATGCCCTCAAGGCACGTCACATACCGCGAGGACGTGCCGCAGTAATTCCCCTCGAGCGCGGGCACGCTGTCGGCATTCGGGCCGATAACCGCGATATTCTGGATCTTCGCGATATCCAGCGGCAGCACGCCGTCGTTCTTGAGCAGCACCATGCCGCTGACCGCCGCGTTGTACGCCAGCGCGTCGTGCGCGTCTGTGTCGCACGCGGTCGCCGGAATATCGTCATATTCGCTTTCGCCGTCCAGCACGCCCAAGCGGATGCGCGTGGCGATGACGCGGCACGCCGCCTGCGTGATTTGCTCCTCGGTCACGCGCCCCTCTTGATAGGCGGTCATCAGGTGCAGGTAAGTATTGCCGCAGTTGAGGTCGCAGCCCTTGGAGATCGCCAGCGCGGCGCTCTCGGGCGCGGTGTCGGTAACGTGGTGATGGTTGTGGATATCGGCGATCGCCCAGCAGTCGGACACAACGTGCCCCTCGAACGCCCACTCGCCGCGCAGGATGTCCACCAGCAAATGCTGACTGCCGCACGCCGGCTCGCCGTTGATGCGGTTGTACGCGCCCATGACGGATTCCACGTCCGCTTCCTTGACGAGCGCTTCAAACGCCGCGAGGTAGGTTTCGCGCAAATCTTTCTCGCTCACCTGCGCATCAAAGGCGTGCCTGCCCTCCTCCGGACCGGAATGCACCGCGAAATGCTTGGCGCATGCGGCGGCTTTCAAGTGCTCGCCGTCCCCCTGCAGCCCCTTGACGAACGCCACGCCCATTCTGCTCGTCAGGTACGGGTCTTCGCCGTAGGTCTCCTGCCCGCGCCCCCAGCGCGGGTCGCGGAAGATATTGACGTTGGGCGACCAGAAGGTCAGTCCTTTGTAGATATCCCTGTCTCCGTGCCGGGACTGCGCGTTGTATTTGGCGCGCCCCTCGGTGGCGATCACTTCCGCGATTTCCTTTTGCGCTCTTTCGTCAAACGACGCGGCGAGCGCGATCGCCTGCGGGAACACCGTTGCCGTGCCCGCGCGCGCCACGCCATGCAGCGCCTCGTTCCACCAGTTGTAGGCGGGAATCCCCAAGCGCGGGATTGCGGGCGCGTCATATTTGAGCTGTGAAGCCTTTTCCTCGAGCGTCATTTTGGCGACGATCTTGTGAGCGCGTTCCAAAGCGATAGCGTGTGACAGCATGCGAACACCCCTTTTGTTAAAGCATGGCAACATTATAGCCGCATCGGACAAAGAAAGCAACCGTTTCGGGAAAATACGCGCATGCGCGGATATTTTCCTCCGGCGCGCGCAACATGATATCGGGGGTGTGCGCGCCATGCTGACGGTTCTATTGCGTTCCTGTATCCTGTATGCGGTGTCCGTGCTCGCCATGCGGCTGATGGGCAAGCGGCAAGTGGGGCAATTGCAGCCGTATGAGCTGGTCGTCGCCATCATGATCGCCGAGCTCGCGGCGTCGCCGATGGAGAGCGTCGGCACGCCGCTTTTATACGGCATCGTGCCCATCGGCGCGTTGGTCGTGCTGCACGGGTTGGGGTCGATCCTGTCCGCCAAGAGCGTGCGCGCGCGAACGGCGCTTTCGGGCGAACCGAGCGTGTTGGTTCGCAACGGCGCGGTACAGTACGAGGAGCTGTCGCGCCTCAACTACTCGATGTCCGATCTAATGGAGGAGGTGCGCGCGTGCGGCGTGCTCAACATCGCCGATGTGAACGTCGCCATCCTCGAGACCAGCGGCAAGCTCTCGGTTTTTCCGCATGCCCTGAAACGCCCCGTCACGCCCGAGGACATGCAATTGTCGCCCGAGGATGAGGCGATTCCCATGATGCTGGTGGTGGACGGCAAGCCGCAGCCGCGCCAATTAGCAAAGTGCGGCAAGGACGAGCAATGGCTGACAACGCAGCTCAAAAAATCCGGCAACCTCGCGATGCCGGACGTTTTGTATTGCTTGCTGGACACGAAAGGTACGCTGATCGTGCAGGACAAACAGGGCGGCGCGCCGCAAACGCGCAGCGTCAAATAAATCTATCTAAATACCAATCCGCGAGCCGCGCGAAGGCGGCGATATCCAGCGTTTCGCCGCGCGCGTCGGGCGCGATGCCCGCGCCTTCGAGCCATGCCGCCGCATCCTCCCGCGACAGTTGAAACGCGGGCATCAGGTTGTTCAGCAGCGTTTTTCTGCGCAGCGCGAAAGCGGCGGAAATCACGCGGAACATCAGCTTTTCGTCACGCACGGCGACGGGCGGCGCTTTGCGCATCGGCATGGAGACGAACGCGCTGTCCACCTTGGGCGGCGGGGTGAAGCGCGCGGCGGGCACGGAGAGCGCGATACGCGGCTGGGCGCGCCATTGCGCACGCAGCGCGAGCGGACCGTATTCCGGCGTTCCGGGCGCGGCGACCAGTTTGTCCGCCGCTTCTTTCTGGAGCATGACATGGATGGAGACAAGCGGTAAATCGCTGGACAGCAGCATTGTCAAAAACGGCGTCGTGATGTGGTACGGCAGGTTCGCGACGACGTGAAACGCGCCAAGCGGCGCGGTCAGCGCCGCGAGATCGACACGCAGCGCGTCGCCCTGCGCGACCGTCACATTGGGATATTTTTCCATCGACACGCGCAGTATCGGTATCAGCCGTTCGTCGAGCTCCAGCGCGATGACGCGCGCGCCGCGCGCCGCGAGCGCCTTCGTCAGCCCGCCTAAACCGGGACCGATCTCCAGCACGCCCTCGTCCGGCAGAACGCCCGACGCGGCGGCAAGCTCCTCTTGAAACGCTTCATCCAATATGAAATTTTGCCCCAGCGTATGCTTCTGGCGGAAGCCATTCGCGCGGGGCTTACCGGGGTTTGCCGTTATTTGCTTGTTGCCATGACGCGGCATGCGTGCATCATCCTTTCGGGCGAGCGTTCGGAAAACAGCGCCGTACCCATCACCAGCACGTTCACGCCTTTCTCAATAAGCAGCGGCGCGGTACTTGCGTTCACGCCGCCGTCCGCCGCGATATCGCCCGCAAAGCCCGCTTTCCGCAATACCGCCGCTTTCTCGACCGCCGAGGGAATGAGCTTTTGCCCGCCGAACCCCGGCTCGACCGTCATGATGAGCGTCTGGTCGAGCCTGTCCAAAACAGGGGCAAGTGCCGCGACATCCGTGCCCGGGCGCACCGAAGCGCCGCACAGACAGCCCGCGCGCTTGATTTCGGCAAGCGTCTCTACAAACGCCTCCGCTTCGGCGTGCACCGTGATAGCGCTGGCATCGGCGAACGCTTCGATGTAGGCAAGCGGACGCTCCATCATCAGATGCACGTCCAAAAACGCGTTCGGGAATCGCTTCTTGATTGCCTTGCACAGCGCCGGACCGTAGGACAGGTTGGGAACAAAATGCGCGTCCATGATGTCCAGATGCAGCCCGTCCGCGCCAGCGTCCAGAATCCTTTGCGCGTCCGCGCCGATGGCGAGCGCGTCCGCCGCCAGAAGCGATGCGTATACCTTAATCATACCGTTCCTTCCATGCCTGCCGCGCTTTTTGAAGCAGCAGGTGATAGCGGTCGACGCGCGCGCGGTCGATATCGCCCAGTTCTAGCGCCTCGAGCACCTTGCAGCCCGGCTCGCTCTGGTGATAGCAGGGCGAAAACCGGCAATGCAGCCCGTAGGGCGCGAACTCGGGATAACACTCCCTGAGCGT
>CAZEIC010000106.1:0-8966 GCA_964512175.1 uncultured Oscillospiraceae bacterium
CGCAAGGTCGCGATGGAGCCGATGAACCCCTACGAGCGCCGCATCCTGCATTCCGCGCTGCAAAACCATCCCGGCGTGACGACGCATTCCGAGGGCGAGGAGCCCAATCGGCACGTCGTGATCACGCTCAAAAAGCCGGAAGCGCCGAGCGAGGTACAGACCGAGGAATAAGGCAGTTTTCCAGCATATGCGAAGCGAAATGACATACGCTTCGCATTTTTGCATTTTGCTTATATGGAGGACGATATGGAGCGCTGGGACTTATATGATACCGACCGCGCGAAGACGAACGTGACGATACTGCGCGGCGAGCGCGTTCCCGAAGGTTTGCGGCATCTGGTGGTCTACGCGTGCGTGTTCCGCCCCGACGGTCGTCTGCTCGTGCAGCGCAGGCAGCTGACCAAGCGCGGCAATCCCGGCATGTGGGACTTGACCGTCGGCGGCAGCGCGATTGCCGGGGAGAGCAGCCGCGAGGCGATCGCGCGCGAGGCGCGCGAGGAGCTGGGGCTGACGCTCGCGCTGGACGGCGCGCTCCCGGCGCTCACGCACTATATCGAACGCTGCATCGTCGATACCTACGTCGTCACGCAGGACGCGGCGCTCTCGGCGCTGACGCTTCAACAAGAGGAAGTCATGGACGCGAAATGGGCGACCAAGGACGAGGTGCTCGCGATGATCGACGGCGGCGCGTTCGTGCCGTATCACAGGGGATTCATCGAGCTGGTATTCTTCCTGCGAACGCACCGGGGCGTGGTGCTGCCGAGGGGAGACGAACAATGAAAATCGGCATCGAATCCAACATACTGCGGCACATGCTCAATGACGCGTATTTTCTCAACGGCACGGCGTATGCCGGGAAATCGACGATGGCGCGCCTGCTTGCCGAGCGCTTCGACGGCGTCCTGTGCGGCGAAAACTATCACGACGCGCTGATGGATGCGACGGACGCGGCGCATCAGCCGAGCTTGAATTATTTCAAAACCATGTCCGGCTGGCGGGAGTTTGTCACGCGCGCGCCCGACGTATACGAGCAATGGCTCGACGGCGGCGCGCGGGAGGCGGCGGAGATGGAGATCGCGCTGCTGCTGCGTCTCTCCGCGCAGGGCAAGAAGCTGTTCGTGGACACGAACATCGCGCCCGAGGTGTTGCGCGAGATCGCGCAGCCCTCGCACGTCGCCATCATGCTCGCGCCGCAGTCCATGTCTGTGGACAGGTTCTTCGACCGCGACGACCCTGACAAGCAGTTCCTGTTGCGCGTGCTCGAGGAATGCCCCGATCCAGCCGCCGCCAAGGCGAACTTCCGCGCGTGTCTGGCGCAGTACAACAGCCGCGAGCGCTATGAGGCGTTCGCAAGCGCCGGGTTGCCCGTGTTCGTGCGCGACGAAAGCGATACCATCGAGGGGATGTTTGACCGGCTGGCGCGGCATTTCGGGCTGGTGTGAAGCTCGTCAGCGCAGGCAGTTCTCCGCTGCGCCCGGCAGCAGCTTGTAGACGGAGCAGCCGATGATGCCCTCGAAATGCGCTTTGATGTCCAGCACGGCTTTCCAGCGGGGGATGGTCGCCGGGTGCACGCCGTACCGCAGCGCGACGTCCACGAAACGCGTTTCCAGCAGACAGAATCCGGCGGGCGTCGCCAGTGCGTCGCAAAGCTGCGCCAGCCGGTCATAATCGTCATACCGCGCGCTGCGGATGATCTCCGCCATGAACGCCTTGTCCTCGCTTGGCATGTCGAACGCGCCGATGGAGGTGGCGATGTCCTGAATCATGTAGCCGTGCGTGACGCAGATTTGCGCGGCTTTTTCCCACCCTTGCGCCATGCAGAAGCGATAGCCGTCGAGCATGTGCTTTTCCGCGCTCACGCCCTCCCGCCTGCCGATATCGTGCAGCAGCCCGTATATATAGGCGGTATCCGCGTCCAGATGCGGGCAGCGCGCCGCGATGCGCTCGCATGCGCGCGCGACGTAGCGCGAATGCTCCGCCCACGCGCCCGGATTGCGGACGATCGCCTCCTTCAGCGCGCTTTCGGCGGCTTCGCGCGTCAGTTCCATGCCGATTCCCCCTCTCCCTCTTTGGACATGGTCGCTCGCTGCCGCCGCCACGCTATGGGCGAGCAGCCGAAGCGCTCGCGGAAGATCCTGCCAAAATAGCTGCTTGTGCCGAAGCCGCAGCGACAGGCGATCTCCGTGACGGATTCGTCGGTACGCGTCAGCAGACCGCGCGCCGCTTGCAGGCGGTAATCCCGGATATACGAAAGCGGGCTGGCGCGCAGCGTTTCCTGAAACAGCCGGAAGCAACCGCGCTCGCTGACGTGCGCGGCGCTCGCCAGTTGGCTGATGGAAATCGGCTCTTTGTAATGCTCGTGGATGAAGCTCATCATCGTCTTGACGCGCCCGTCGTCGTCGCTTTGCCGCCGCGCGCCGCCGATGTCCGGGCGCGCGAGCGCCGCGAGCGCCAGCCAGACGTCCGCGAGGCGCTCCCGCAGACGGATTTCATAGCCCCAGTCCCGTTTGGGCAGCGAAAACGCCGCTTGGATTTTTTGCAGAATGCTCGCCTGTTCCGGGCAATCGGGAGACAGCGCAAGCAAAGCCATACCGGACGACGCTGTCAGCGGCAGCACGTACTTTTGCTCGATGCGGCTTCCGCGCTCGCCGCCAATCAGCGACGGATCGAACAGGTGCAGCAGCTGTACGCAGCGTTCCCGTGCGGGAAGCGGGCGCGATGCGTGCAATACGCCCGCGTTCACCATGCCGCCCGACCCCGCGTGAAAGACGCGCGTTCCCCGCGGGGTGGTGTATTCCAGACTGCCGCTTTGCAGGTAAGAAAGCTCGACCGCCCTGTGCCAATGCCACGGCACGATGGGGTCGGCGTATTGCTCGAGCCGCGCGCGGGTGGCGATGTACGGAAAGCCCGCGTCGAAGCCGGGCAGCAGCTCTTCCCGGCTGTTTTCGTGAAACTGGAACCCCTCGACGTCCCGCACGCGCGCGCCTCCTTCGCGGGGCGCGTCGGTGCGTATCGCGCGTTCCCGCCAGATCATTATAGCATGCCGCCATATTCACGGCAAGGCGCGCGTCAATCCCCGTCGCCCCAGAACCGCAGAATGCCGCCGGCAAGTCGGCGTATGACGAGATAACCGACGGCTGCGACCGCCAGCACAAACGCGGCGGCGCAAAGCCTTTCGAGCATGATTCCGTCCGTCCTTCCCGCGCCGCTTTCCTTCGCGGCGCTCGCATAGAGCATAACACGCGCGGTGGCGCGCTAATATACCGCGACCGCCGTCTATTCGTCCGATCTCGCCAATGCAAACGCCGCCGCGCACGCGCTGCGGACGCATGTCGAATTTGTCGGTGTTTCAACATCATGGTGACATGATTTGTTCATAGATTGTTCACATAATGCGCGTATGATAGGAATATCTTTCCGAGGGAGGGGTTATGCCGTCTGCCTTGGATGACAAATTATGGGGAGGCAATACACGATGTTTGGGAACAAAGACGACAAAATTAAGAAAGCGATTGAAAAGGGCAAGCCCGAAGTGCTGATTAAGATGCTGGGCGAAAAGAGCGAGGATATCAGGATTTCCGCCATCGAGGCGCTTGGAAAAATCAAGGGCGACGTTTCGTATAACGCGCTGATTTCGTTGATTCGCGACGCGAGCGCCAAGGTGCGCATCGCCGCCGTCAAAGCGCTGGGCGAACTGGGCGACCCCAAGGCGCGCGCGCATATCGACCATCAAATCGCCGCCGAAAAGGACGAAAAGGTGCAGGCGGACATGCGCGCGGCGCTGTCGAAAGTCCACACCAACGAATAAACCGCAGTTCAATATCGAGGGGGTTTCTTTTTGCGCCTTGACAAATACCTCAAGGTATCGCGTATCATCAAGCGCCGCACCGTCGCCAAGGAAGCGTGCGACGGCGGGCGCGTGACCATCGGCGGGCGCGTGGCAAAGCCCGGCGCCGAGGTCAAAGAGGGGGACGTTCTGGAGATCCGTTTCGGCAGCCGCCTGGGGCGCTACGAGGTCACGCGCATCGCGGAGACCGTGCGCAAGGAGGACGCCGCCGACATGTACCGCGTGCTGTCGGAGGACGAACAGGTTTTGAAGGAACGCAGCTAAATGAGCATATGGGAATGCGCGGTGATCGCGGTCGGGCTGTCGATGGACGCTTTCGCGGTCGCCCTGTGCAAGGGGCTCGCCATGCGCCGCATCGATTGGCGGCAGGCGAGCCTCATTGCGCTGTTTTTCGGCGGCTTTCAGGCGTTGATGCCGCTGCTGGGCTGGCTGCTGGGGCGGCAGTTCGAGCAGTACATCACGGAGTTCGACCACTGGATCGCCTTTGGATTGCTGCTCGTCATCGGCGGGAAGATGATCTGGGACGCGCTGACCGAGGGCGAGGAAAAGCAGGACTGCGAGCCGCGCGTCCGCGTGCGCGAGCTGTTTGTGCTTGCCGTGGCGACAAGCATCGACGCGCTCGCTGTCGGCGTGACATTCGGGCTGATGGATGTGCAAATCATACCCGCCATATCGCTCATCGGCGGTATCACGTTCGCGCTGTCGCTGGGCGGCGTGGCGCTGGGCAACCGCTTCGGCGCGCGCTTCAAAGGAAAAGCCGCCCTCGCGGGCGGCGTGGTGCTGATACTGATCGGCACGAAGATCCTGCTGGAGCATCTGGGCATACTGGTGTTATAGGCAATCGACGAGATCAAGGGGCGTCATTTGCAGGACGCCCTTTTTTTGTTCCGCTTTTTTCCCCGCCATGCCGTGCCACAGGCACGCGACGCGCGCCGCTTCAAATGGCGGCAGGTGCACAAGCAGCGCCGCGAGGATGCCCGTCAGCGCGTCGCCCGAGCCACCCTTCGCCATGCCCGGCGCGCCCACGACGTTCAGCGCCGTCTGCTCGCCACTTACAATCACGCTCGTCGCGCCCTTGAGCACGACGGTCGCGCCGTACTTCCGCGCGATGGCTTGCGCCGCCTCGATGGGGCGGCTGGTGATGTCCGGAATCGTCACGTTTAGCAGCCGCGCCGCCTCGCCCGGGTGCGGCGTGAGCACAGCGCGCTTGCCGAGGGTTGTTTCCGGGTGCGTGGCAAGCATATTCAGCGCGTCCGCGTCCCAAACCGAGGGCTTTTCCGGGTCGAACGCCGCCCGGATGCGCGCCCACGCGCCCTCGCTTACGCCCAGCCCGCAGCCGACCGCGAGCGCGTCGTAGGGCTTGGGCGTTTCGGCGCACATGGCGCACGGGCACAGCGTTTGCAGAACCGGCATGATATCGCGCTCGCAGCAGACCGTCGTCAGCCCCGCGCCCGCGCGGACGCACGCGCTTGCGCACACCGCCGCCGCGCCCGCCATGCCCATGCCGCCGCAGACGAGCAAGACGCGCCCCGCGTCGCCCTTGTGCGCGTCGCGCGCCCTATGCGGCAGCAGCGCGGGCAGGTCGTCTTCCTCGTAGACGGGGAAGCCGACCGCTGTGTCAAACCGCGCGGGCAGACCGATGCCTTCGACGCGCAGCTCGCCGACGTACTCGCGCTTTTGCGTGAGGTACAGCCCCTGTTTCGGGCGGTGGAACGTGACGGTGGTATGCGCGTGGATACACGCGCCGGGGATGCCGCCCGTTTCGCCGTCCATGCCCGACGGCACGTCGACCGCGACGACGGGAAGCCCGCTTTGATTGATCGCCTCGATTGCCGCCGCCGTTTCGCCCTCGGGCGCGCGGGTCAAGCCCGTGCCAAACAGCGCGTCCACGACGACGTCGAACCCTTCGAGCGCTGGAAGCGGTTGGCTTTCCAGCACTGGGATGCCCAGCGCGCGGGCATACGCGAGGTTCGTTTGCGCGTCCGGCGTGCGCGCGCCCGATATCAGCCAGACGACCGAACGCCCGCCGCGCAGCGCGTGGATGCGCGCCGCCGCCAGCCCGTCGCCGCCGTTGTTGCCCGCGCCGCAGACAAACAGCGCGCGCCCCTCCTTCGGCAGCGCGTCCGCGACCGCGCGCGCCGCGTTCTCCATCAGCAGCAGCGACGGCACGCCCGATTGAAACGCCGCCTGCTCGCACGCGCGCATGTCTTGTGGGGTGATTGTGATATGCACGGAGTACCTCCTTTGTTGACGCGGGCAACGGAGAGGGAGTAGGGAGTAGGGAATAGGGAGTAGGGGAACGAAGGGATTAGGGCGTTAGTTTCGCAATGAGGGTATTCAGCATGCGCCCAATTTCATTACATAGTAAGAATGCGCTGTTTGCGTCCTTTCTTGAAAAGTATTGCATACGGACACAAGCCATAAGTTGTGTTTCTAACTCATACTTCGAACCTCTGGCGATAGAAAGAAATCGAACATAATCTTTTGAAGAATTCCGTCCATAGCCTTCTGCTATATTTGACGGTATTGATATTGCTGCTCTTCGTATCTGCGTTGACAACACATATATTTCATCTTTTGGCAAAACTTTAACTAGACGATAGACTTCAAAAACCAAATCCATTGCCTTTTGCCATACAATTAAATCCTGATAACTGTTCATGATTCCCTAATCCCTATTCCCTAATCCCTATTCCCTTCTCGTCCTCGACCACCGCGACCGCCGCCGCCATGCCGCCGTCGTGCGTGATGGACAGGTGCGCGCGGCAGCCCGCAACGGCTTGCGCCGCCTCGTTTGTGAACGCGTAATACGGCGCGCCCGTCGGGCGATGCGCTATACAAATAGAAGCAAGGGGGATGCCCGACAGCCCCGTTCCCAGCGCCTTTAGCAGCGCTTCCTTGGCGGCGAAAACGCCCGCCGCCGAAGCCGCCGCGCACGCGCCGCGCGAGGCGATGTACGCGCGCTCCTCCGGCGTGAAATATCGCTCCATAAAATGCGGGTTCTGCATGCTCTTTTCCATGCGCGAGATATCGCACAAATCGATGCCGACGCCCTTGATCATGCGTTCTCCGCAAAGAAGATGGCGTTGGCGATCGCGCGCGCCGTGACCTCCGCCGCCGCCGCGCAGAGCTTGACGAAATTGACCTCCGCGCCGGAGCGCGCCGTCGCCAGCGCGAACATGGTGTCGCCGTCCATCTGCGTGTGCGCGGGGCGCACCGTGCGCGCGATGCCGTCGTGCGCGACGTCCGCGAGCCGGTTCGCCTGTTCCTTGGTCAGCGCGCAGTCGACCGCGACCACGCCGATGGTGGTGTTCGAGCCGGGCGCGGGCATGCGTATCTCTATCTCGGGCGAATCGCTGGACATGGGCGCGGCGAGCCGTCCGCGATAGGGCGCGGGCGCGTGCCCGTACAGAATGCCTTCGGCGGGCACTTTCGTGCCGTCGGGCATCTGCGCGCACGCGATACACTCGCCCGTGACCGGGTGATAAATGTCGCCCAGCGCGTTGCATACGACCACCGCGCCGACCGTCACGCCTTCGGTGAGCGTGATGGACGCCGAACCCACGCCGCCCGGACGCGGCAGCGCCGACTGGATGAGCTTGGCGACCGTCGCGCCCGTGCCCGCGCCCACGCGCCCCTGCTGCATGCCCTTGTTTGCCGACAGGCACGCCGCCGTCGCCATCGGCGCGTCGGGACGCGCGTGCGCGTCGCCCACCGCGAGGTCGTAGATGACCGCCGCCGGGACGATCGGCACGAGCGCAGCGCCGGTATCGCGCCCGATGCCGACCGATTCCAGATAGCGCATCACGCCGTCCGCCGCCGCCAGCCCGTATGCCGAGCCGCCCGCGAGCACGACGGCGTTCGCCTTTTCAACCAGATTGCCGGGGCGCAAAAGGTCGGTCTCGCGCGTGCCGGGCGCCGCGCCGCGCACCGATACGCCGCCCGTCGCGCCGCCCTCGCGGCACAGGACGACCGTCACGCCCGTCATGCCCTGTGCGCTTTGCGCCTGCCCCACGCGGATACCGTGCACGCGCGTGATGTCGCCCGGAAAGGGTGTGTAGTTTTCTTTCATAGCGTTTGCCTCCCGACATGTTCGTCCAGCCAAGCCGCCAAATCGTCCAGCACGGCATCGCGGTTTGTTTCGTTGAACAGCTCGTGCCGCGCGCCCTCGTACAGCTTGACCGTCACGCTCCGAACGCCCGCCGCCCTATACTGCGCCGCGACCGTTTCCACGCCCTTGCCCATCTGCCCGACCGGGTCGCAAGCGCCCGACATCAGGTATACCGGCAGGTCTTTGGGGAGCGAGAGCAGCCGTGATTTCTTGGTTAGCCGCGAAAGACCGCCGAAGAAATCGCGGTATGCGCTGCCCGTGAAGATGAACCCGCACAGCGGGTCTTGGATGTATTTGTCCACCTCGGCTTCATCCCGCGAAAGCCAGTCAAACGGCGTGCGCGCGGGCGCAAAGGATTTGTTGTTGCTCGAAAACGCGAGCTTATCGACCAGCGGCGCGGGCTTGCTTTGCGGCGAAAAGCGCGCAGCCAGCGCGCCGAGCGCGCAAATCAGGCGCGGATACCAGCCCGTGCCGGACAGCACGAGCGCCGACAGGTCGCCCGGGTGCTGGAGCGCGTACTCGCGCGCGAGGAAGCTGCCCATGCTGTGCCCGAGCAGGATGAACGGCACGCCGGGATAGCGCGCCGCGAGCTCGTCGCGCGTGTCCTTCGCGTCTTGCAGGATGACCTGCCAGCCGTCCTGTTCGGCGAAGAAGCCGAGCTTGTCTTTCTCGCAATACGCGCCGTGCCCCCGGTGGTCGCGCCCCGCGACGACATACCCGCGCGCGGCGAGCGCGTTTGCCATGCGCTCGTAGCGCGCCATGTGTTCCGCCATGCCGTGCAGGATTTGAATGCAGCCCTTGGGCGCGCCCTCGGGCGCGACGAGCGTCAGCGGGTGTGTGGGCATCGCGGCGACCTCCTTTTTGCGGGGACGGCGGGCGACCACAGGTCGCCCCTACGGGGGAACGAGGATGGCGGGCGACCGCAGGTCGCCCCTACGGGTGACGGGGACGGGCGGGCGACCACAGGTCGCCCCTACGGGTGACGGGGACGGCGGGCGACCACAGGTC
>CAZEIC010000107.1:0-7851 GCA_964512175.1 uncultured Oscillospiraceae bacterium
CCGCGCACATACGGCACGATGCAGTATGAGCAGAAGTTGTCGCAGCCGTACATGATGGTCACATACGCCTTGATATCGCTTTCGCGGCGCGACGGCAAGCCCTCAAAGAGCGTGCTGTCCTCGCCCGACACCGCGACCACGCGCCGCTTTTCCTCGATCGCCGCCCAAAAGAACTCGGGGAGCTGGTAAAGATTGCCAGTTCCGAAGGCAATATCCACGAACGGGTATTGCTTCAGTATCTTCTGCGCCATGCCGGGCTGCTGCATCATGCAGCCGCACACGCCGATGAGCATGTCCGGGCGCTCGCGCTTGATTTCCTTGAGCCACGTCACGTTGCCGAGCGCCTTGCGCTGCGCGTTGTCGCGGATGCAGCAGGTGTTGTGCAGCACGAAATCCGCTTCCTCGCGGCAGGGCGCTTCCGTCAAGCCCATGTCCCCAAGCATGCCCGCCAGCGTTTCGGAGTCGTGCGCGTTCATCTGGCAGCCGTAGGTCACGATGTAATATGTCCCCGGGCGCGCGGGGTGCGCACGGACGGCGGCGGCAAACTCCCGCTGCCGATTCAGCGCTTCCTCGGAAACCGTTATGATCTCATGCTCCCGCATCGTCGTCCTCCCGCACAACGCCCGTGCCGCCGCAGCGCGGACAGGCTTTTTCGCCAAGCAGCGCGAGCGCTTCCTCCTGCCGCTTGCGCGTGATCTCGCACAGCCCGAGGCTCGTGAACCCGTGGATGACGGTCTTCACCGGGTCGCTCGCGAACGCATCGCGAAGCGCGGTCAACACGCCCTGCCGGTGCGTCTCCTCGCGCATGTCGATGAAGTCGACCAGCAGGATGCCGCCCATAGCGCGCAGCCGCGCGAGCCTTGCGACCTCGCGCGCCGCCTCGCAGTTCACGCGGTACGCCGTTTCCTCCAGCCCCTGCTTGCCGCCCCGGTTCTTGCCCGTGTTCACGTCGAAGACCGTCATCGCCTCGCATGGGTCGATCACCAGATACGCGCCGCTGTTCAGCCAGACGTGCCGCCGCAGCGACTTTTCAAGCTTGTCCGCAACATTAAAGAGCGTCAGCGGGCGCTCGACCATACGGACGCCTTTCAGCCCTTCCGGCAGGCGCTCGGGCGCGTCGCACAGGATTTCGTCGGGCGTTTCCTTCATGTCGCGCAGCAGCTTTTCCAGCGCGCTCGGCGCGGCATATAGCAGCGTTGGGGGCGACGCGCTTGCCGCGCGCGCCCCGATATCCGCCCAGAGCGCTTTAAGCGTTTCCAGCTCGGCAGTCAGCGCTTCGTCGCTGGCAAGGCGCGCTTCCGAGCGCATCACCAGCCCCATATCGCCGCGCGCAAGCGCCCGTCCGCGCGCGAGCAGCGCCTCGCGGCCTGCTTCCTCCACGCGGCGCGACGCCATGACGGCGGTGGCGTTTGGCAGCAGAATCACGGTCTTCCCTGCCAGCGCGATATCGCGCGTCAGGTATGCCAGCTTGCCGCCCACGGGCGGCTTCTTGACCTGCACGAGCAGCCGCGCGCCCGAGGGCACGCGCTGACCTTTGTCAGTCGGCAGATAGCCGCGCATATCGTTTCCGAGGTTCACGAACGTCGCCTCGATGCCGGGGGCTTGCCCGTCCGCCACGCCCAGATACACCTGCTCGGCTTCGATGCCGCCCGCCTTTGGCAGCGCGCGGTATTCCAGCAGTGCGTTTCCGTCGAGCACGGCGGCGGCGGGCTGCTGGCAAAGTAGCTCGACGAGCAGGCGGCTCATACGTCCTCCAGCGGGCGCATGCCGCTTGCCCACAGGCGCGTGCGCGTCAGCACGCAGCGCGGCTTTTCAACGCCCGCGTATTCGCAAAGCGAGGAAATCAGCAGGTCCGGCTTGCAGGTCGCCGCTTCGCAGAGCGCGAGCGTCATGTCCATGTGTTCGCCGCTGGCGCGCAGGTCGTAGATCATCGGGCGGATATCGCAGGGTTTGTCGCCCGTTTTGGTCTTGCGGATGGCGGGAATTTCCTCGCGCGCGAGAAAGCTTGGCAGCGCCTCAAACAGCGCGGGCGCGCCCTCCGGGAACTCTGCGCGGAAGGATGCGGCGCGAAGCAGCGCCATGGGCGCGGGATGCGCGTCGTGCACCGGGCGCGCCGACAGGCATTGCAGGTCGCACGGCAGCGCGAGGTTGATTAAATATAGGAAGGTTTTGTCGCTGATGCTTTCCGACAGCGGCACTTCCATCAATTCGCGCTCGCCCGCCATGCCCAGCGACAGCGGCGCGGCGAACGTCACGAGTACGTGCGGGTTGAACCCCTGCGAAAAGGCGATGGGCAGCCCGCTGCGGCGCAGCGCGCGCTGCATGGCGCGCATGAGGTCGAGATGCCCGATCATGCGCAGGCGCGGCTTTTTCTCGAACACGCACAGCATTTTCACGGCTTGCACACCTCCGTCATGCGCGCAAGACCGCAGCCTTGGCAATCGCCCCGGCAATCGGGCGTGGTCTCGCCGCGCAGCGCGCGCTCGCGTTCTTTCATTAAATATGCCTGCGTCACGCCCGCGTCGATGAACGCCCACGGCAAAAGCTCGCCCTGCGCGCGCTCGCGGTTGGCGTAGAACGCCGGGTCGAGCCCGTTTTCCGAAAACGCCTCGAGCCACGCGGCATACTTGAACTGCTCCGTCCAGCCGTCGAGCCGCGCGCCCTTTTGCCACGCCGACAGCAGTACTTTGCCGATGCGCCGGTCGCCGCGCGCAAGGCACGCTTCCAGCATGGAAAGCTCCGGGTCGTGCCAGTTGAAGGTCACGCCCTTGATGTTCAATATGGCGCGCAGCTTTTGTTGTTTTTCTTTCATGACGGCGATCGTGTCCTGCGCCGCCCATTGGAAGGGCGTGAACGCCTTGGGCACGAACACCGATACCGACACCGTCACGCGCAAGCCTTTGGCGCGCTTTTCCTTGGGTACGGCGAAGTACCGCGCGATCACCTCGCGCGCGAGCTCGCCGATACCCGCGAGGTCCTCGTCCGTCTCGGTCGGTAGTCCCGTCATGAAATAGAGCTTGACGGCGCTCCAGCCCGATTCAAACGCGTCCGACACCGCGCGCAGCAGGTCATCCCGCGTGACGTTCTTGTTGATCACGTCGCGCAGCCTTTGCGTGCCCGCCTCGGGCGCGAGCGTCAGCCCGCTTTTTTTGACCTTTTGCGTTTCCTCCAAGGACTGCTTCATAATGTTGTCGATGCGCATGGACGGCAGCGACACGCTGACGCGCGCCTGCGAGAATCTGTCCATCAGCGCGCCGATGAGCCCCGGCAAATCGGAATAATCGCCGCACGAAAGCGAGGACAGCGAGATTTCCTCGTAGCCCGTGGCGCTTTCCAGCGCTTCGGCAAGCGCCAGCAGCTTGTCCTTTCCGCGCTCGCGTACCGGGCGGTAGAGCATGCCCGCCTGACAAAAGCGGCAGCCGCGCGTGCAGCCGCGCATGATTTCCAGCATGATGCGGTCGTGCACGATTTCGGTGTACGGCACGGGGATCTTATCGGGATAGGGCGCACTGTTCAAATCGTCCACGATGCGCTTGCGCACGGTGTTTGGCGCGCCGTCCAGCGGCGTGAACGCCGCCAGCGTACCGTCTTCGTTGTACGTCGCTTCATATAAGCTCGGCACGTACACGCCCTCGATGCCGGCAAGCGTGCGCAGCAGCGCTTCCTTGGGCGCGCCGGACTGCTTCCACGCGCGCACCGTATCGCACAGTTCAGCGATGACGTCCTCGCCGTCGCCGATCATGAACGCGTCAATGAAATCGGCAAGCGGCTCGGGGTTGAACGCGCACGGACCGCCCGCCACGATCAGCGGCGCGCCTTCGCCGCGTTCCTTGGCGAGCATGGGAATGCCCGCCAGATCGAGCATGTCCAAGATGTTGGTATAGCTCATCTCGTATTGCAGCGTGAAGCCCACGACGTCAAATTCGCGCACGGGCTTGCGCGTTTCCAGCGAGAACAGCGGGATGTCCTCCCTGCGCATGCCGTCCGCCATATCGACCCACGGCATGCACACGCGCTCGCACGCGGCATAGGGCAACTTGTTGAGGATGTCGTAGAGGATCTTCATGCCCAGATGCGACATCGCCACTTCGTAGGTGTCCGGGAAGCAGAAGGCAAAGCGCACGTCGCACGCGCCCTTCTCGGCGGCGTTCATTTCGCCGCCCGTGTACCGCGCGGGCTTCTGCACCGTTTCCAGAAGCGCCTCCAGCCTCGCGTGCCAGTCGTTTATCACAAGGTTTCCTCCGTATCATGACGCGGGCAATCCCTGCCTCGCTACCTTATATCATACCACGGAAATGTGCCTTTCGCAACATTTCTCGCCCCAAGTATATTACAAATTTGTAAAATACGGTTTTAGATATTGACATTGTATTATCTGGGCGTTAGAATAAGGCTGTTCACTATCTGACTGGAGGGTACACCATGGCGACGTCACTGTTATTGGCTCAGGAAATGGAAAACAATCAGGCTTTCTGTGTGGAGGGGCTGCACATTCCGGATACGCTCGCGCGCGCCAGCGGCGTGTGGATCGCCGCCGCCGGCTCGGCGATGCTGCCCGCGGGCACGCACGTTCTTCGCCCCTGCGAACATTGGATGTGGATCGCAGTCGAGACGGGCACGGCGCAGCTCATTTCTCCGCAGACGACGCTTGCGCTCAAGGGCGGCGAAAGCTGCATGCTCCCGCCCGACACCGATTCCGCTGTGCTTTCTGCGGGCGAGGACACGCGCATTTTGTGGATGACGACCGACGGCGCGCTGGCAGGCGACTTCATGCAGAAAATGGGCGCGTTGCCGCACCGCGTGACCAAGCTCGGCGCGCTGCCCTCGCAGCTCAAGCTCGCGCGGCACGTCGTTCAGGCGGCGGTGCGCGTCGCCGCCGCGCAGGACGCGTCCTCCGCGCAGCTTCAGCAGCTTTTGTGGGCGATGCTCGCGTCGCATTCGGGGCAGCCCGTCGCCATGGACGCGGTGCTTTCGCACGAAATCGCCAAGGTCGTGGACGCGATGCGCAAAAATCAATATCGCGACACCTTCTCGCTCAGCGACATGGCGGGCATCAGCCGCATGCCGGTGGAGACGTTCCGCAAGCGGTTCGTGTCGGAGGTCGGCATGTCGCCGCAGCGCTACCAGCTTTTCTGCAAGATGGAGCGCGCAAAGACCTTGCTCAAGGACGGCTGCACCGTGCGGCAGGCGGGCGTTGAGGTCGGCATGAGCGACCCGTATCACTTCTCCAAGACATTCAAGGCGATCGTGGGCATGAGCCCGTCGAATTACTCGAAGACCGCGCTGAAATGAGCCTGATGACCGAGCGCGACGCGCGCTTGCTCTCGCCCCTGCAGCTTGCCTACGTCGGCGACGCCGTGCACAGCCTGTTGGTTCGCACGCGGCTGCTTTCCGAGGGGCTTTCGCAGAAAGACGCGCACAAACGCGCGACCGCCGAGGTCAACGCCTGCGCGCAGGCGCGGGCGATCCAAGCGATCTTCGATTCGCTGACCGAGGAAGAGCGCGACATTGCCAAGCGCGGTCGTAACGCGCATTCGCGGCATCCCGCGCCCAAGGCGGCAAGCAAGGGCGAATACGCGTGGGCGACGGGGTACGAGGCGCTGCTGGGCTATCGCTACCTGACGGGCGGGCTTGCGCTTGCGCAGTCGCTCTTTGAAATGACATTGGAGGAAACGGTGCATGCCTGAAGCCACGTTGTCCGTGCGGCTCGTATCCTGCACGCCGTCGCCCGAGGCGCTTTGCGCGCTCGCCGCGCGCACGTGCTATTCTGCGGAGGACGCGGACGCGCTGCTCGCGCGCGTCAAGGAGCGCGACCAATCGGATTTCCTCGGCGGCATTCTCGCCTCGGGGCATCTTTCGGTGCTGGAGCACGCGAGCTTCACGTTCGCAGTGTCGGGCGTGTCCCGCGCGCTGCTGGCGCAATTGACGCGCCACCGCATCGCGTCCTTTTCGGTGCAGAGCCAGCGGTATGTGTCGCTGGAGGACAGCTTTTCCTATGTCGTGCCCGAGCGCGTCAAGGCGCTGGGCGAGGACGCGGAAAGCGAATACCGCCGCCAGATGGACACCATGCGTGGCTGGTATCGCGACTGGATGGACAAGCTGGGGAAGGGCGGCGGCGAGGACGCGCGCTACGTGCTGCCGGCGGCGTGCGAAACCAAGCTGGTGATGACGATGAACGTCCGCGAGCTTTTGCACTTTTTCAGCCTGCGCTGCTGCAGCCGCGCCCAGTGGGAAATCCGGCACATGGCAAACGAAATGCTCGCGCTGTGCAAGCGCGAAGCGCCCAAGCTGTTTGATCAGGCGGGGCCGGGCTGCGTGCGCGGCGCGTGCCCCGAGGGCAAAAAGACCTGCGGGCGCGCCGCTGAAACGCGCGCATATTATCAGGAAATGACGGTGGATAAGCATGGCGTTCTATAACGACGCAAAGGGAAAGAAACAGACCAAGAAAGACAAGCTCGCCTCCGGCGGCTGGGAGGACGAGGGCGCGCGCTATCAGGGCAAGCCCGGAAAGCGCCCAGCCGCCAAGGCGGTCAAGCCGGACGGCAAACCCGCGTATCAGGGCGATAGGAAGCCGGCGTATCAGGGCGACCGCAAGCCTGCATATCAAGGCGACCGCAAGCCTGCATATCAGGGCGACCGCAAGCCCGCCGCTCCGGCGTACCAGTCTCCGTCGTCGCCTGCCCCGTCGTCTCCCCATGCGAAGCCTGTTTCGCATGGAATGGTAGGGGACGATGCCCACATCGTCCCGCATGGCGACCGCGCAATCCGGCGCGACGAGCGCGACGACGAACCGATCAACCTCCTCGCCGGGCGCAACCCCATCCGCGAGGCGATCAAGGCGGGGCGCGACATCGAGAAGCTGCTCGTTGCCAAGGGCGAGCTGTCCGGCTCGGCGCGCGAGATCGTCGCGCTTGCCAAGGAAGCGCGCATCCCGGTGCAGGTGGTCGAGCGTTCGCGGCTGGACGAAATCGCGCGCAGCCATCAGGGCATGCTGGCGTTCGCCTCGGCGTACCGCTATTACGACGTGTCCGACATGCTCGCCGACGCGAAGGCGAAGAACGAGCCGCCCTTCCTCGTCATTCTCGACGGCGTGACCGACCCGCAGAACCTCGGCGCGATCATCCGCACGGCGTCCTGCGTGGGCGCGCACGGCGTGATCGTGCCGCAGCGCAACGCCGTCGGGCTAACGCCCGCCGCCGTGAAAGCGTCCGCCGGGGCGGTCGAGACGGTCAAGGTCGCCCGCGTGACGAACATCACGCGCGTCATCGAGCAGCTTAAGAAGGAAGGCGTTTGGATGTTCGCCGCCGACATGCGCGGCGAGGATTTCCGCACGGTCGATTTCGCGGGCGCGTGCGCCGTCGTGGTCGGCGCGGAGGGCGAGGGCATTTCGCGGCTCGTGCTCGAAAGCTGTGACCGCCGCGTCAAGTTGCCGATGCACGGCGGCGTCGGCTCGCTGAACGCCTCGGTCGCCGCGGGCGTGCTATTATACGCCGCGTTCTGCGCGAGGGTGCCGGTATGACCCGGCAGGATATGAACGAGCCGCTTGCCGAATTCAGCGACGAGGAGCTTGTCACCCGCTCTCAGGCGGGGGACGGGCTTGCCTTGGAGCATATCCTGAACAAATACAAGAATTTCGTGCGCTCCAAGGCGCGCAGCTACTTCCTCATCGGCGCGGACCACGAGGACATCGTGCAGGAGGGCATGATCGGGCTGTACAAGGCGATTCGCGACTTCAAGCAGAGCAAGCAGACCTCCTTCCGCGCGTTTGCCGAGTTGTGCGTCAAGCGCCAGATCATCACCGCCATCAAGACCGCCACGCGCCAAAAGCACGTCCCGCTCAACAGCTATGTA
>CAZEIC010000107.1:7861-8656 GCA_964512175.1 uncultured Oscillospiraceae bacterium
GCCCATTTATGACGAAGATTCCGACCGCACCTTGCTGGACGTGATCGAGGGGCGCGTGACGAACCCCGAGGATCTGTTCATCAGCAAGGAGGATATGTCGAGCATCCAGAGCCAGATTGGCAAGCTGCTTTCCCCGCTGGAGCAGCAGGTGTTGGCGGCGTTTCTGGAGGGCAAGAGCTACCAGGAAATCGCCAAGCTGCTCTCGCGGCATGTCAAATCGGTCGATAACGCGCTCCAGCGCGTCAAGCGCAAGCTGTTCAAATATCTGGAAGAGGTGAATCAGGCGAATCAGTAGTTTTTGCGCCTATTTACTTGAAAAAAACAATTGACAAACATGCGCGGATTGGCTACAATGTGTAACGATTGGCGTTGCGCGTCAATTTGCGGGTGTAGCTCAGTGGTAGAGCTCCAGCTTCCCAAGCTGGCCATGTGGGTTCGATTCCCATCACCCGCTCCAAATACGATATCAAGAAATATTTTAAGGAGAAACAGTAATGGCAAAGGCAAAATTTGAAAGAAACAAGCCGCACGTAAACATCGGCACCATTGGACACGTTGACCACGGCAAGACGACGTTGACAGCGGCGATCACGATCGCTCTGTCCCAGCAGGGACACGCAGCGGCAATGCGTTATGACCAGATTGATAAGGCGCCCGAAGAGAAGACGCGTGGCATCACGATCAACACGGCACACGTTGAGTATGAGACGGACAAACGTCACTATGCGCACGTTGACTGCCCGGGTCACGCAGACTATGTGAAGAACATGATCACGGGTGCTGCCCAGATGGACG
>CAZEIC010000108.1:0-8537 GCA_964512175.1 uncultured Oscillospiraceae bacterium
CGACGAGGCGTGCGACGTGGATTACGATTTTATCAACGCCATCGAGTACGGCATGCCGCCGACCGGGGGCATGGGCATCGGCGTGGACAGGCTCGTCATGCTTTTGACCGACGCGGCATCCATCCGCGACGTGCTGCTGTTCCCCACGATGAAGCCAAGAGCGTAAATTCTCATCCCGCGAGATAGGAGACTGCCGAGAGCCATGAAGATCGCAACGCCGCTGACCAAGGAGCGCCTCAAAACGCACATCACCTACAGTACGTGGAAATACGTGCTGCTGGTCGTCGCCGCCGTGTTCGGCTGGAACCTGCTGTACACGACCACCGCGTACCGTTCGCCGCAGAACCTGCGCATCGACGTGTACATCAAAAGCAGCACGGCGTCGCAGGAAATGGCGGATGAATTCATGCGCCCTGTCTGGCAGGAAACCGTGCCCGAGATGGAGATCGTCCAGAGCGTCATCATGGCGAGCACGGGAGAGGATTACTATTCCGCTATGCAGCTTTCGGTCTACATCATGGCGAACGAGGGTGATATCTACATCCTCGGCGCGGACGACTTCAAGAGCTACGCCGCGCAGGGCGCGTTCATGCCCTTGGAAGAACTGGTCGAAACGGGCGTGATCGACGCGACCGATATCGACCTGTCAAGCGGCTACGTCGCCATGCAGCCGGACGAGGACATGCCGTATGAAACGCACCTGTACGGCATCCCGGCGGACACGCTGTACGGCTACATGAACGGCTTCTATCTGGACAATCGCGGCATGTACCTCGCCATCGCGCTGGGCAACGGCAACGACGACAACGTGATTCCCTTCCTCGACGGGCTGGTGCAGGCGGGGCGCGCGGAGAAGCCGGACTTTATCGAATAAATCTTTCATAATCTTACATATTTTGGCTGTATACAGGGCATTCTTGTTCACGAAGGGAGGCGACCCGACTTGAACGAGGATGCCTGTATGCTGTGCGGGAAAACGCACACCGCCGGACTGCATGTGCTGGGCTGTATGATCTGCTTCCAGTGCGAGAAAATGCTGCTCAAGTCCTGCGCCGCGCGCTCGCTCAACGAAAGCGTTCGGCGGTTGAGCAGGCTGTTCACCGCCGTCATGAAGGACACCGTGGCGTAACGCCGCCCCGCGCGCATCCCGCGTGTAAATTCATGCGCCTTGTTTTGTGTTTTTCGCGCATGTGTGGTATAGTATTGACTCGGAGGGATGCGCATGAAGGACGCTTTTTTGCTGGTGGACGGGAACAGCCTGATGCACAGGGCGTTTCACGCGCTGCCCTTGATGGACGCGGGCGGCGTGTACACCAATGCCGTGCACGGGTTTTTGCTGATGCTGCTGCGCGCCATCGAGGAGGAAGCGCCGCGTTACTGCGCCGTCGCCTTCGACGAACACGCGCCGACGTTCCGGCACACGGTCTATCCCGAATACAAGGCGGGGCGCGCCAGCACGCCGGACGAGCTGCGCCCGCAGTTCGCGATCATCCGCGAGGTGCTCGCCGCGATGGGGCTGGGCGTGCTGTCGCTGGCGGGGTATGAGGCGGACGATATCCTTGGCACGATGGCGCGCGTGTGCAAGGAAAGCGGTTTGCGCGCGCTGCTGCTCACCGGCGACCGCGACGCGCTGCAATTGGTGTCGGAGGACGTGTCGCTGATTTTCACGCGCAAAGGTATCTCCGAGAGCGTCAAGTTCACGCCTGCGAGCGTCAAGGAATATTTCGGCGTGACCCCCGAGCAGGTGACGGATTGGAAGGGGCTCATGGGCGACGCCAGCGACAATATTCCCGGCGTTCCGGGGGTCGGCGAAAAGACCGCCGTCAAGCTGCTCGCGGAGTACGGAACGTTGGACGGCGTGCTCGCGCACGCGGGCGATATCAAGGGCAAGCTGGGCGAGAAGATCCGCGCGTATACCGATCAGGCGCGCTTTTCGCGCGAACTGGCGACCATCAAAACAGACGCGCCCGTCGGCGTGCGCTTTGCAGACTGCGAAACGCGCGCGCTGTACATGGGCGCGGGCGAGATGCGCAAATATCAGCTCAACAGCATCGCCGCGCGCGTGCAAAAGCTCGCGGGCGAGGATGCGCCGCCCGAGCCGGAGGCGGTCGCGGAGCAGCAGGAATGGGATAAATTGGAAACCAAGGAAGCGCTCGCGGCGTTTGCCGCCTCGCTTTCGGGCGATATCGCGGTCTGCATCTCGCAGGAGGCGCTTTCTGTGACCGACGGTCGCCGCCGCGCGATTGCGGTCATCGCGCAGGGGCAGCAGGATTTCCTCGCGCCCAGCGTGGGCATGGCGCCCGAGGAGGCGCTTACCGCCGTCGCCCCGGCGCTTGCGCGCGGCGTGATCGCGCACGATGGCAAGAAGCTGCTGCACGCCTGCGCGGACATTGGCTTGCCGCGCCCGACGATCGCCTTTGATACCATGCTGGCGGCGTACCTGCATAACCCGCAGGAGCGCTCCTACGCGCTTTCGCAGTTCGCGCGCGAGGACGCGGCGGGGCTGTTTACGCTCGCGAAAACGCAGCGCGCGGCGCTCGAAAGCGAGGGTATGCTCTCGCTGTATGAGGACATCGAGCTGCCGCTGCTTTCCGTGCTCTACGACATGGAGCGCGAGGGCTTCCGCGCCGACGGCGAGGCGCTGCGCGCGCTGGGGACGCAGTGGACGGCGAGCGCCGAGGAACTCAAGGAGCAAATCTACACGCTCTCGGGCGTGCGCGGGTTCAACATCAACAGCCCGCAGCAGCTTGGCAAAGTGCTGTTTGAAACGCTTTCGTTGCCCGCCGGGCGAAAGACGCAGCGCGGGTATTCGACCGACGCGGACACGCTCGAATCGCTGCAGGACGCGCATCCGTGCGTGCCCGCCATCCTCGCGTATCGGCAGGTCGTTAAGCTCCTGTCCACCTACATTGACGCCATGATTCGCAAAATGGACGCGTCCGGGCGCATCCACACGACGTTCGATCAGACCGGCACGTCGACCGGGCGCATCTCCTCCTCCGAGCCAAATTTGCAGAACATCCCCGTGCGCACAGAGCTTGGCAGGGAGATCCGGCGCGCGTTCATCCCCAAGGACGGCTGCCTGCTGGTGGACGCGGACTACTCGCAGATCGAGCTGCGCATTCTGGCGCACCTGTCGCAGGACCCCGCCATGTGCGACGCGTTCCTGCGCGGTCAGGACGTGCACGCGCGCACGGCGGCGGAGGTCGAGGGCGTGCCGATTGAACAGGTCACGCCCGCCATGCGTTCGAGCGCCAAGGCGGTCAACTTCGGGCTGGTCTACGGCATCAGCGATTTCGGGCTGGCGCGCAACACCGGCATGACGCGCTCCGAGGCGGCGGCGTTCATCGCGCGGTATTTCGCGCGTTATCCCGGCGTGAAGCGCTTCATGGACGACGCGGTCGCGCAGGGACGCGAAAAGGGTTACGCGTTGACGCTCTTTGGCAGGCGGCGGCAGCTTCCCGAGCTGCTGTCTAGCAACGCAAACCTGCGCAAGTTCGGCGAGCGCGCCGCCATGAACACGCCCATCCAAGGCACGGCGGCGGACATCATCAAGCTCGCGATGGTACGCGTACACAAAGCGCTCGCCGACGGCGGCTTCCAAGCGAAACTCATTTTACAGGTGCACGACGAACTGATCATCGAAGCGCCCGATAATGAAGCCGATGCCGTCGCGGCGCTGCTTCGCGAGTGCATGGAGGGCGCGGCGCAATTGTCCGTGCCGCTGCGCGCCGATGTAAAGGTTGGCAAGAGCTGGTATGAAACCAAGTGACGGCATGCGCGTGATCGGTCTGACGGGCGGTATCGCCTGCGGAAAAACCACGCTGGCGCAGGCGCTTGCCGAAGCGGGCGCGCCCGTTATCGACGCGGACGCGATTTCCCGCGCGCTGACGGCGGAGGGCGGCGCGGCGCTGCCCGCCATTCGCGCGGCGTTTGGCGACGGCGTGTTCCAAGGGGACGCGCTCGACAGGCGCGCGCTCGCAGCGCTGGTGTTTGCGGGCGACGCTGCGCGAAAGAAGCTCGAAGACATCCTGCACCCGCTGATCTTTACAGAAACGCGCGCGCGCCTTGCCGCGCTGGAAGCCTCGGGCGCAAGCGCCGCCGTGCTCGACGTGCCGCTATTGTACGAAACGGGCATGGACGCGTGGTGCGACGAGGTTTGGTGCGCGTATGTGCCCAAGAAAGAGCAGCTTGCGCGGCTCATGCGCCGTGACGGGCTGACGCGCAAGCAAGCGCTCGCGCGCGTCGCCAGCCAGATGCCAGGGCGCGAGAAGGCGCGCCGGGCGGATCGAGTCGTCCGCACGGACGGCGACAAGCGCACCGCCGCGGCGCAGGCGCTGGCGCTCTGGCGCGAGACTGCATTCACTGACCAAAGGAGAAACGCAAGCCATTGAACGAATCACCAAGCATGCGGCAGCCGCAGGGCTTCGGGGCGATCCCGCCCAGCCCCCCCGCCAGCGCGCCGAAACGCAACAGGCGCGCGGGTCGCGGCAAACCGAAAGCGCGCGTCGATATTCCGCTTGTCCTCGCGCTGCTCATATCGGCGGTCGCGCTGTGCGCCGCCATCGTCTGGAACGCCTCGGCAAACGCCTCGCTGACGGCGCTGCGCGAGGAACGCGCGCAGGCGGCGGAGAGCTACGCGCGCCTCGTCGCGCGGCATACCGTGCGCTACCGTGACGAAATCGAGCGCTGCGCCGCCGACAACGGCGTGCACCCGGCGTTCGTTGCGGCGGTCATCCTGCGCGAATCGAGTTATGACACGAACGCCGTCTCCTCGGCGGGCGCGCGCGGGCTGATGCAGCTGATGGAAGACACGGCGGGCTGGATTGCCGATAAGCTGGGCGCGAGCGCGTTCACGTTCGACGACGCGTTCAAGCCCGACGTGAACATCCGCTTCGGGACGTGGTATCTCAAGTATTTGAGCGACATGTTCGGCGGCGACCCGGTGAAGATCGCCTGCGCGTATCACGCGGGGCAGAGCAACGTCAAGCTCTGGGAGATGAACCACGCGGGCGAGGACGGCGTGTTCACGCTCGAGGACATCCCCATGGCGGACACGAAAGATTACGCGCAAAAGGTGGTGAACGCTTATGTCATCTACTACGAGAATTTCTACCCGGATACGCCGCGCTAGCGCGCTGCTTCTCTGCGCGCTGTTGCTGTTATCGCCCGCGCTGGCGACGGAAATGGACGACGATTTGCAGCTGGGCATCATCTCCATCGTCACGCAGCGGCTCAATCCATTAACCTCCGTCGAGCGCGAGTTCATGTCGCTGACCGATTTGGTCTACGAGGGGCTTATCCAGATCGACGACGATTATCAGCCGCAGCCGTGCCTTGCTGAGCGCTGGGAAGCGTCCTCGGGCGGTGGGACGTGGTATTTCTATCTGCGCGAAGGCGTGACCTTCCACGACGGCACGCCGCTGACGGCGCACGACGTGGTCGCGACCGCCAACGAGATCCTGCGCCTCGCCACGGACGAGGGCTCGGACAATAAGGGCGTGTACGCCTCCCTGCAATACTTCGTTACCGGTATCTCGGCGAACGATGATTTGACGGTCGTCGTCAAGACCAACCGCAAAAACTACGGCTTCCTGTACGCCATGAACTTCCCGATCCTCAAGGCGAGCGAGGTGCAGGCGGACAATCCGTATGGCACGGGCCCTTACGTCGTGGAGGATTTTCGTCCGAGCGATTATCTCTGGCTGTGCGCCAACAGCCGCTGGTGGCAGCAAAAGGCGACCGTCAGTGAAATCATGACGACCTTCCACGTCACGGGGCGCGAGCTTGTCTCCAGCTATGAAAACAACCGCGTGGACGCCGTGCTCACGCGTTCGATCACCGCCGCGCAGTACCGAAGCGGCATCACCAACCTGAACATCTCCTACCGCACCAAGCAACTGGAAACGCTTATGATCAACAACCGTTCGCGCGAACTGACCGACGTGAACGTGCGCAAGGCGATTCGCTACGCCATCGATTTGGACGCGATCATCGACACCGCGTATTACGGCATGGTGACGCGCGCGGACACGCCGATGATTCCCGGCACATGGGCGTATTCCGCCGACGATGCCGCGTTCGTGTATAACCCCGTCAAGGCGAACGAACTGCTGGACGCGTCGGTCTGGAACGATTCGGACGGCGACGGTGTGCGCGACACGGTCATCAACGGCAAGAAAGCGAACTTGCATTTGCGGTTCTACGTCTACGAGGAGCAGGACAACAGCGTGCGCGTCGAGGTCGCCAACCAGATCTCCGACATGCTCGCGCAGGTCGGCATCGAGTGTAAGGTGGAGAGCATGCCGTATGCCGACGTGAAGGCGCGCATGGCGGCGGCGAATTACGACCTCGCGCTCGCCACGTTCAACACCGACTATACGCCCGACCCCGGCTACTTGCTCATCAGCGGCAACACCGGGAATTACGCCTTCTATCGCTCCACCGCTATGGACGAGCTGCACAAGCAGCTTCGCCAGACGATGGGGCTGGCGGAGTACACCGCGAAGCTGCGCGAAATTCAAGCGCTGTTTACCGAGGACTGCCCGTTTTTGTGCCTGTATTACCGCAACGGTGCGATCCTCACGCGCAAAGTGTTCACCACGGTTCGCGACGTGCGCGAGCCCGAAGTGCTGCGCGGCATCGAAGAAATCGGGAGGTAACGGCGAACAAAGGGGCGGGAGACGCCCCTTTGTTCGGAACGCGATTTTCTCTCGGCTCCTGCGGGAGCCTCCCGGGCGAAAATCGCGTAAGGAAGCAGCCTTCCGGCTACTCCTCGGGCTGGCGAAGCCAGCCCTGCGGAATTGCGTCGGGGACACCCCGACTCCCCGGAAAGTTAGCGAAAATCGCTGACCGCGATTTTACCATCTTGTTAGCGATAGCCATGGGAGGTAACGGCATGCTGCCGACGTTGGAGACAGAGCGCATCATCCTGCGCCCGTTCAAGCAGACGGATTTGATGGACATGTTCGAGTACTGCCGCGACCCGCGCGTAGGGCCGGCGGCGGGCTGGCGCACGCACGGCTCGCTGGAGGAAACGCGCGGCATCCTCGCCTCCTTCATGGAGAAGGACGAGGTCATGGCGATCGTCTACAAGCCAACCGGGCGCGTGATCGGCTCGCTCGGTCTGCATATGGACGAAAAACGTGCCGCCAAGGACGTGCGCATGCTAGGGTATGTGCTGTCCGGCGCGTACTGGGGCATGGGGCTGATGCCGGAAGCGGCACGCGCGGCGCTGCGATACGCCTTCGGGGAGCTGCAGGTGCGGCTCGTCAGCGTGTACCACTTCCCCGACAACGCGCGCTCGCGCCGGGTGATCGAGAAGCTCGGCTTCCGCTGCGAGGGCACGCTGCGGCACGCTTCCGTGCTGCCAAGCGGCGAGATCGCGGACGACGTGTGCTATTCCATGACGAAAGAGGAATTCGAGGCGCTCGACGGCGGCGCTGCGGCCCGCGCGTGATTCATTGTTAAGATGTACTAAATATGTATTGACAGTATTTGCAATCCACGTTATAATCTATGTACAAAAAACCGAACATTCAAGGAGGAAATCTGCATGAAGAAATGGTTGTCAATGGTTCTTGCACTGGTCATGGCTCTCTCTCTGGGCGCAACGGCGCTGGCGGACGAACTGGCGGTCGGCACATATGATCCCGCGTCCGTGGGCGAGTTTGAGTTCAATTTCGCTTGGTGGGGCAATCAGGTTCGCGACGAAGTGACCAAGAACGCCGCCGATTACTTTACCGCGAATTATCCGAACATCACGTTCAACCTCAACGCGCAGAGCTGGAACAACTACTGGGCGCTGATGAGCACCAACGCTGCCAACAACGACCTTCCCGATGTCATGCAGCAGGACTACGCGTACATCGAGCAGTGGGTCGAGGCGGGCGATCTGCTGGATCTGACCCCCTATGTGGAAAGCGGCGCGCTTGACCTGTCGAACATCCCCCAGACGATCATCGACACCGGCAAGGTCGGCGAGGGGCTGTACGCCATCTGCTGCGCCGTGAACGCGCCGGCGCTGATCTACAACAAGACCCTGACCGATTCATTGAACATCGAAGTTCCCATGAACATCACGTGGGATCAGTTCGTTGAGATCTCCAAGAAGATCTATGCCGAGACCGGCATCGGCACGCTGTACGGCGACGGCAACTCCGAAAACCCGCTGACCTACTTTGCCCGTTCGCTCGGCTACAACGCCCTTTGGGATAAGAATGGACTGATTCCCACGGCGGAAGAGATGGCGCTCTATTATGACCGCCTGATCACCGGCGTTTCCGAAGGCTGGATGTACGACACCGACAAGCGCGCAGGTGTGAATGTCAACGATTTGGCGCAGTATCCTCTGGTATATGGCAGCAGCAACGACGTCCGCTGCTGGTGCGCGCTGGCGTTCTCCAACCAGATTGCCGCTTACCAGAAAGCCGCGACCGCCGATAACATCGAGCTTGCGCTCTCCACGTGGCCGTCCATCAACCCGACCGCGTCCAACTACATGAAGCCCGGTCAGTTCTTCGCCGTCACCACCGACA
>CAZEIC010000109.1:0-8282 GCA_964512175.1 uncultured Oscillospiraceae bacterium
GCCGGATTCCAAATTGAACGCTCGTCGTAGGACGGGCGTTCTTTTTGTGGGAAGACGGCGACGGGGAGGGGATAGGGAGCAGGGAGTCGGGAATAGGGGAACGAGGAGGCGCGATAATGTGTTCATATTGATTGTGGTAATTGGCTGGTAAGGTCCCACAATTCGGCATGGTCGTTCCGCTTCGCTGACGCTCGCGCAACTCCCTGCCTCATTGGGCTTCCGATTCGCTAACGGCTGCGCCGTTCCGTCCACAGGACGGACGCTCATCTCCGCCCCCGGAAGAGTAGGTCGCCGCCGGATTCCAAATTGAACGCTCGTCGTAGGACGGGCGTTCTTTTTCGTATCTGGATATTTCGTGATAACCCATATAATCAATCATTATACCTACTATACTCTATATACTTTACGGTACATGAAAACGGTATGCAGTCTGACATTCTGGAATGAAAGTTCAGATTGCATACCGTTGCTCAACTTGGCGGAGAAGCCGGGATTTGAACCCGGGCGGCGGTTATCCCACCCTACTCCCTTAGCAGGGGAGCCCCTTCGGCCACTTGGGTACTTCTCCAAGGCGGACTTTGGCGGAGAGAGAGGGATTCGAACCCCCGGTGCCTTTCAGCATCACCAGTTTTCAAGACTGGCGCCATCAACCGCTCGGCCATCTCTCCATGCCCGCGCATGCCCGGCGTTCGCCGGAGGCACTTTGAGAGTATAGCAGTTTGCGGGGGAGGCTGTCAAGTAGAAAATGCAAAATCCGATGATTTCCGGCGCATCCGGAGCGTCGTGTATCGGGCTTGCAGGAAAAGGCGGCGCGGCGGCGAATGAACAAACGAAGAAACGCTTTCGGGAGGGGAAAGACATGGCGAGGTTTATACTGTCCGCGTTCGCGGACGAGGCGAGCGTGGATTTTGACGGGCAGCTTGCGGCGCTTGCCGAGGAGGGCATATCGCTGATCGAGCTTCGCGGCGTGGACGGCAAGAGCTGCGCCGATCTGACCGACGCGGAGCTGAAAACCGTGCGCGCGAAGCTGGACGACGCGGGCGTGCGGCTGTCAGCGCTGGGCTCGCCGTTTGGCAAGGCGCAGCTTGCCGAGCCGTTTGACGCGCACCTGAACGCATACCGCCGGGGCTTGGAGATCTGCGACGCGCTCGCGTGCGAACGCATGCGCATGTTCAGCTTTTATCCGCCCAAGGGCGGCGACCCGGACGCGAGCTGGGGCGAGGTTCAGCGGCGGCTGTCCGTCATGCTGGCATACGCGGAGGACGCGGGCGTGACGCTCGTGCACGAGAATGAAAAGGGCATTTTCGGCGACGTGACCGCGCGCTGCGAGACGCTGATGCAGGCGTTTGCCCCGCGCATGGGCTTTGTGTTCGACCCGGCGAATTTCGTGCAATGCGGCGTGAATACGCTCGAGGCGTTCGAGCGCCTGCGCCCGTATGTCACCTACATGCACCTCAAGGACGCTTTCCTGTCGGACGGCGCGGTCGTGCGCGTCGGGCGCGGCGACGGGCATGTGGAGGAAATCGTGCGCATGCTCTCGCGCGAGTGCGACGGCGATATGGTTTTGACGGTCGAGCCGCACCTGACGGTGTTCGAGGGGTTGACCGCGCTGCAAAACGAGGGCTTGACGCACCGCGAACGCTACCCGAGCGCGCGCGCGGCGTTCCATGCGGCGTGCGAGGCGGTTCGGGAGATGCTGGCGAACGTGTGACGCGACATACAAACGCGAGGGAATGCGGAGATCGCCGCGTTCCCTCGCGTTTATTTTGTTATGCTTGCCCTCATGCCCAAAACCGGCTTGCAATTTGCTCGGCGCATTCCGCTATCGTATACAGATCGGTATCCAATTCCATGTGATACCGGATGCGCTTTTCCGCGCGCTCATTCTGAACAAGCGACTGGTTTTCACGCCTGTCGCCGCGCGCGAGGTTTCGCTTGCGGCAGGTTTCCAGCGAACAGTGCATGTGGATCATGTACAGCGGGCAGCCGTCCAAAACCGCCAGCAGCGTTTCGTAATGGCGCTCCAGCCCGGGGATGTTCATCACCAGCCCGTCGATGAGCACGTCCCGCCCCTGCAGGGAGAAGCTGCGCGCGGCGTGGTACATGGCGATGATCGCGTTGGCGTAGTATTCGTCCACGTCTGCCGCCCAAGGCGGCAGCGTTTCCTCAAACAGATCAAACCCCAGCAAAAAGCACAGCTTGTCCGGGCACGAGAGCAGCTCGCGCGCGACCGAGGATTTGCCCGTGCTCGTCAGACCGTTTAGATATAGAATTCTTCCCTGCGCCATGTCCGTCGCCCCCCGCGTCAGCGCTTGAGCCGCACGGGGACGAACACCTCGTACTGCTGGTAGCCCAGCCCCTGCTTGATTTCGTCGCAGGGGGAGATCATATGCCCCATAAACGTGCGCCCGGGGTGGCGGTCGTCCGGCTCAAAACCCGTGCCCGCCAGCCATTGCTGGATTTTCGCGATCACGGCGCGCTGGCTCTCGTCGTCCGCGTCGATGCTCGTCGCGACGGCGTACAGCCCGCCCTCGAAGTCGATCACGTCATACCCGCCGCAGTCGGCGCTGGTCGCGTCGTCCTCGACCATCATCCACCAGACCAGCCCGCCGTCCTCGCCAAAGAGGAAATCCAGCGGCGCCCAGTGCGACGCGCGGCGCTTTTTGTCATATTCCTGCCACCAGCCGTCGAACGACCACACGCGCTTGAACTCGCGGTCGGGCGCGCCGGAGGTCGCGACTTTGCATTTGGGCAGCTTGATGATGCGCACTTCGGGCGCTTTTCTTTCGATGTCCGCGTTCATGCCATTGCCTCCCGTTTTTTTCCAGTATAATGGCATGCCGCGCGGCTGTCAAGCGTTTTTTGAGAACAAACGTTCCGGCTATATGGCGCGCCGGAGCGCCAGCCGCGCCGCCTGACGGCGGTTGAGCGTGGCGTGCAGCGCGCGGTACGTTGTCTTCGCCTGCGCGATATCGGCGCTTTCGGGCGCTTGCTTGCCGTAGAGCGTGTCGCACAGCCGCAGCGTCAGCGGCACGAAGGGCACGCCGCACGCCTGCTGTGCGCGCACGGCGAACGCCAGCGGCGTTTCCTGCGGGCGGCGCGACAGCCCGCGCAGCGCGAGCGCGCGCTCGCACGCGGCGTAGAGCATCGGCAGTGCTTTGGCGGGCGGCAGCTTCCGCGCGCGGCGCTCGGGCTGCGTCGCGACGATGCGCCACGCAAGCAGCGCGGCGGCGGCGATCGCCAGCAGCCAAAGCCACGGGAACGGCGGGCGGTTTTCTGGCGACTCTGGCGGCGTGTTTCGCGGCTCTGGCGAGGGCTGCTCTGTGGCGGGCGGCGGCGCGTCGTCCGGTTCGGGGGTGGGCGTGGGCGGTGGATCGCCGTCCTCGGGCGGCTCGGGCGTGGGCGAAGGCGATGGCTCGGGGCTGGGCGTGGGCGTGGCGGGCGGCGGCGTGCCCTGCGGCGGCTCGTCGCCCGAATCGTCTGATGAACCGTCCGGCGCGGTCGCGTCGAGCGTCAGCCAGCCCACGCCGCGGAAGTAGACCTCCGTCCAAGCGTGCGCGTTCTTGCCGCGCACGATGGTCGTGCCCGTTTCGTTTGCGGGCACGTAAAAGCCCGTGACATAGCGCGCGGGCAGTCCCGCGATGCGGCACAAAATCGTCATCGCCGAGGCGAAATACGTGCAGTAGCCCTTGCGCTCGGCAAGCAGGAAATACGCCACAAAGTCCATATCGACGGGCGGCGAAGCAACGTCCAGCGTATACGGATAGTTCGTTTGCAGATACCGCTGGATGGCGAGCGCCTGTTCATACGGCGTGCTCGCGCCTGCGGTCGCCCGCGCCGCGATGTCGTACACCTCGCGCTGGAGGTGCGACGGCACGCCCAGATATTGCGCGGCGACCTGATCGTACCGCGCGTCGCCGCTTTGCGCGTACCGCGCGACCAGCGCGTCCGCCTCCGCGCTCCCGGCGATCAAGGGCAGGTAGGACAGCGCGTAGCTGTCGCCCGGGGCGATATCGCGCGGGATGAACACCTCGGTGGACGCGCTGAAATACGGGATGACGCCGCCCGGAACGGACAGCTCGCGCAGGCGCTGGGGCACAAAGAGCGTGGACGTGCCCGCGCGCAGCACGCGCACCGTGACCGGGAGCGTGTCGCCCGTCAGCGTGTTTTCGTCAAACAGCGTTTCGCGCAGGCTTCTGTGACGCAGCGAGTGGTAGACATAGCGGCGATCGTTCAGCGTATCTCGCCATGTGCGTCCGGTGTAGGTGTCCATCGCCGTCGCGCGCAGGTACACGTCCCGCGCGGTGTCCACCGAGAGCACCTCGTGTTCCTCCTGGCTCGCCGGGCCGCCGAGCTGCCCCGCGCCAAGCGGCTGGTAGCCCTCGTCGGTCAGGGAGAAATTGTTGCGCGCCTCGGTGAAGAAAAAGCGGTCCTCGATGTACTGGCGCACGCTGGCGGCGGCGTCCGAAAAGGGCTTGACCGTCGTGCGCCCGGAGGGAACAAGCGCGAGCGCCAGCGCGGCGAGCAATAACGCCACCGGCAGCGCGCGCTTGGCGGGCGTCTGCATGCGCCCCGCGCGCGAGAGGATCACCAGCAGAGAGAGCGCCGCCGGGACGGCGTACAGGGCGTTGTCCATCGCCTGCGCCGCGCGCACCGACAGCAGCGTCACGCACGCCAGAAACAGCGGCTCCGCCACGCCCGCGCTTTCCTGCGTCGCGTACCGCGAAAGCGCCGTGATCAAAACGAACAGCAGCGTCAGCGCCTGCGCCGCGTAGACCCGGAGCGCCGCGCCGGAATCCGTTATCCACAGGTAGACCGCCGTGCCGATGTTGACGAGCGCGCGCCCGAAAAACAGCGCCGCCAGCGCCGCGAGCGCAAGGGTCGCCAGCGTTTTGAGCCTGCGCAGCCGCTTTGCGGGCAGCAGCAGCAGTTCCCAGAGCAATGTCAGCCCCGCGCAGGCGAGGACGGCGTTTGGCAGGTATGCTTCCAGCCCCGTCGTCGCGAGGATGGGCAGCGCCAGCCCCAGCGCGTATAAGTACGCGATCAGCGCCGACAGCGCCGCGCCGCGCGCGCCGGGAGGCAGCAGGCTACCGCGCGGGCGTGACATAGCACACCTCCACCAGATGCGACTGCATCTGCGCGATATAGGGCATGTAGCTCTCCGCGTCGGGCGTGCGCGTGACGAGGTAGAACCGCGCCGTCGCGCCCATGCGGCGGATGTTGCACACGCCCTGCGTAATGCCCGGGGTGAGCCGCGAGGTGATAATCACCGTCGCGCCGGTGCGCCGCATGCGTCGAAGCTCGAGCAGCAGCACGCGCTCGAACGGCTCGCCGCCCGAGAACGGCTGCCGCGCCAGCTCTTCTGCAAGCAGCGGCAGCGTGCTGACGCGCGCCGATTGGTACTCCGTCGCGCGAGCGCCGTAGAACGGCACGCGCACGGGGTTTTCCGCCGTGAGCTGCATGCGCGCCGCCGACAGCGCCGTTTCGCAGAGCGCGTCGCGTAGCGCGGGCGCGTCCGCGCCCTCGGGCGCTTGGCAGTCCAGCAAGATGAGCGTGTCGGGCGGCGCGGGCGTTTCAAAGCGGCGCACCAGCAATTCGCGCTTGCGGTAGGACAGCTTCCAATGAATTTTCTTCATCGCGTCGCCCGGACGGTAGGCGCGCACGTCCTCGGGCGAGGTCAAGTCCTCCGACGCGCGCCCGGGGATGGAGCGCCCGTCGTCGCCCGAGAGCAGCTTCAAGCGCTCGATTTCAAACGGGCGCGGCAGCACGCAGACGGTCTGCGGCGGCGGCACGGGCACGGGCACGGAGAACATCTCGAACACGTCGTGCACGCGCGCGCTATAAAGCCCCGCCGCCCACACGCCCACGTGCGCCGCGGCGTATTCCTCGGCGATCTCGCCCTCCGCGCGCGGCGATATGTCCGCCGCCTGCGCTTCGCCCGGCGCGCCGTCGTGCAGAAAGCGCATTTCCAGCGGCGCGATGGGGCAAAGGCGCGGCGCGCGCGCCGTCAGCACGTAGTCGTACAGTCCGCCGCGCTCTAGCGTCCGCGCGCTGACCGCGCCCGACAGCGAGAGCGCTTTCGCGCCAATCAGCGCCGTGCTCAGCGAAAACGCGATGGTCAGCGCCGTCACGGCGGCGACATACCAAAATAGCGCCGCGCCGAGGCTCGCCGCCAGCAGCAGCGCGCCTAGCAACAGCGCCAGCGCCAGAAAAAAGCGTGCCGTCATTTTATGCGCACGGGCACCGCCGTGTCGTCCAGCAGCGCGCCCAGAATCTGCTCCGCCGAGTAGCCCTTCATGCGCGCCTCGGGCGTGAGCACCAGCCTGTGCGTCAGCACCGGAAGCGCCATGCGCCGCACGTCGTCGGGCAGGATGTATTCGCGTTGCGAAAGCAGCGCGCACGCCTGCGCCGCGCGCACCAGCGCGATCGCCCCGCGCGGGGACGCGCCCAGCGCGAGCGCCGGGTGCTGGCGCGTTTTGGCGGCGATCGTCGCCACATAGCTGCGCACCTCGCGGCTGCAGTAGATCGTGCCGACCATGTCCTGCATGGCGATCACGTCCTGCGCCGTGCACACGGGGCTTAAGGAGGCGAGCGGCGAACTCGCGCCCGAGTAGCGCTCGAGCACGTCCATTTCTTCCTCTATAGAAGGATAGCCGATGCTGATGCGCAGAAAAAACCTGTCCATCTGCGCCTCGGGCAGCGGGTATGTGCCGACAAAGTCGATCGGGTTTTGCGTGGCGAGCACCATGAACGGGCGCGGCAGCGGGTATGTCACGCCGTCGACCGTCACCTGCCCCTCCTCCATGACTTCCAGCAGCGAGGACTGCGTTTTGGGCGAGGTGCGGTTGATTTCGTCCGCCAGCACGATCTGCGTCATGACCGCGCCCGGGCGAAACTCCGACTGCCCCGTCTGCATGGAGACCATCGTGTACCCCGTGATGTCGGACGGCATCACGTCGGGCGTGAACTGGATGCGCTTGAAGCCGCACGCGAGCGACTTGGCGAGCGCGCCCGCCAGCGTCGTTTTGCCGACGCCCGGCACGTCCTCGATGAGCACGTGCCCCTTGCATAGCAGCGCGATGAGCGCGTGCTCGATCGCCTCGTCCTTGCCGACGATCACGCGGCGGATGTTCTGCTGGAGCGCCGCGATCAGCGGCCGCGCGGAATATGCGGGATTCGTCTGCATGCGCTACCTCGTGCTTTCTGCGGGATACGCGTTTATTATACCCCATTCTTCTTATTCTTGCAATCTTTTCGTAAACCAAAAGAAACAATTTACACCAATTTTCGCGTGCAAAGAACAAGAACAATGCAGCCCTATGCTTTCTGGCTTGCAGAATTTTCATAAACGAATCTTCCTTTGATGGAAATATGAATCAAAAACGACGTATATACTGCAAAAACATTGACATTGCTGCATTGTTGCGGTATAATCACCGGGTACGCGCGGGAGCACGGTGGGAGGGAGAACATGAATTCCAAATTTCTGCTATACATCGCTAAGCGTTTCGGCATGGCGATCCTGACGATCTTTCTGGTCGTCGCCATCACGTTTTTTACCATGCACGCCATCCCGGCGAGCCCGTTCAGCTCGGAGAAAGCCAAGAGCGACGCGACGATCGCGGCGCTTGAGAAAAAGTACGGCTTTGACAAGCCCGTGCCCGTGCAGTTCGTCAATTATCTTGGCAACATCCTCCGGTTTGATTTCGGGCTGTCGACGGCGTGGGTCGGGCAGACGGTCGCCAACCTCATCCTCGGGGGCTTCAGCTATTCGGCGCGCATCGGGTTCACGGCGGGCATCGTCGCCATTGTGCTGGGCGTGATCCTCGGCTCTATCGCGGCGCTGCGGCGCGGGAAACTGACCGATAAGATCATTCAGGTCGTGACGACCGCGCTGGTGTCCATGCCCAATTTCGTCATGGCGACGCTCATGCTGCTGCTCTTCGGGCTGCGGCTCGGCTGGTTTCCGACGATGGGCGGGCAGCCGGGCGGGCTGGTGCTGCCGATCATCTCGCTGAGCCTGTTCCCGATGGCGTATGTCACGCGCCTGCAGCGCTCCAGCATGCTCGACGTGCTCGGGCAGGACTACATCCGCACGGCGCGCGCCAAGGGGCTGCCGTCGCGCAAGGTCATTTTCAAGCACGCGCTCAAGAACGCGCTCAGCCCGGTCATCACTTACGCCGGCCCCATGATGGCGTTCATCCTGACGGGCAGCATGGTCGTAGAAAACATCTACTCCGTGCCGGGGCTGGGCAGGCTGTTTGTCAACAGCATGCTGCGCA
>CAZEIC010000110.1:0-8281 GCA_964512175.1 uncultured Oscillospiraceae bacterium
GGCGTTCCAGACGTTCACCGAGAAGTGCGCGTTTGACTGGGACGTCGCGGTCGAGCCGGGCTACGCGAAGCCCGCCGCGTTCTTCTTCGCCAACGTCAACTGCGTGTCGCCCGCGAGCGAAAAGAAGGAAGCCGCCGCCAAGTTCATCGACGCGATGGGCTCCGACCCCGACATCGTGCAGCTTCGGCTGGACGCGAGCTGGGAACTGCCGACCATCGCCGATCAGGAGAAGCTCGGTCAGTACCTGACGATCACGCCGCCCGCCAACCGCGCCGCGGTGTTCGCCAGCATGGATTTTGCCGCCGCGCCGCCCGCGCTGCTGGAGCAGGGCGCTGTCAGCGAGATCATCGGCAACGTGCTTTCCACGCTGGAAGCCAATGAAGTGACCGCGCAGGAGGCGCTGGACGATATCCAGAGCCAGCTCGAGGAAGCGGACCTTCTGTAATCGTTCAACATGAAAAGGCGGCGGGGCGAATTGCCTCGCCGCTTTTTGCAACGCTACGGAGCGTAGATTGCCAAAGCGTGCGGACGCTGGTATAATGAGGGCTTGGGGAGGCGAGGACATGGACGCGAGCAGAAGGAAGCAGCTTCGGGACGGTTATAAGAGCAAGCCCGCCGTGGGCGCGGTGTACGCGATCACCTGCACGGGCAACGGCCGTCGGTACGTCCGGGCGACGGTGGATATCGAGGGCATTCGCAACAGGTTCAACTTTGCTTTGAAGATTCATTCCGCGCCCGACCCGACGCTGCAAAACGAATGGCGGCAGTACGGCAGCGAGGCGTTCGCGCTCGAGGTGCTCGAGGAGCTCACGCAGAAGGAAGGGCAGACCGCCGCGGAGTTTTCCGAGGATATCGAAACGCTGCTTCAGCTCTGGCAGGAAAAGGAAGCGGAGGAAGCAGGCGCATAAGCATTCGGCGCGCAAAACGCCCGCCCCGGTCAACGGGACGGGCGTTTTTTTGTCGCGGTCATTGCGCTTTTTTGTCGTAGTTCCCGTATTCCCGCCACACGTCGAGCATCCTTTCATACCGCGAAAGCGCCATGCCGGTGTACACGCAGTTGGACGTGGAGAACACGTACCCGCCGCCGTTTTGCATGCCCTCGCGCAGCGCGCGCAGCGTGTCCTCGCGGCATTGCTCGTCCGTTCCGGTGTCCAGCAGCCCGCAATTGACGTTGCCAATCAGCGCCACGCGGTCGCCGTACAGCCGCATGACCTCGGCGAGCGATACGCCGCCCTGCGGGTCGAGCGAGTGCAGCGCGTGCGGGCGGCAGTCCACCAGCAGATCGAGGATGGGCATGATGTTGCCGTCGGTGTGCTTGATGGCGTAATAGCCCATGTCGCGGTAGCCGCGAATGACGCGCGCGAGGTCGGGCACGATCAAGTCCTGAAACTGCGCGCGCGAGAAGAAGGGGTTGACGTTGAAGCAGTAATCCGAGCACAGCGCGAACCCGTCCAGCAAATGCCCCGCGCGGTCGAGCGCCTCGGCGAATGCAAGCGCCTCGTCGGTGCGGCGCTTGGAAGCCGCCAGCAGCGCCTCGGGTTCTTCGTACATCTGCACGGAGAAGTCCATCATGCCGTCGCCGTCGGGGATCGCCCATGTCGGGTCGCCGTGCATCATCAGGAAGTATTCGTCGCCCGTCTTGTCGCGGATCGCCTCCAGCAGCCGGCGCGTCGCCTCCAGCCCGCCGGGGTTGGGGTGCACAAAAATGGCGCTGTGCCCGAAGCGCTCGGCGGTCATGACGTAGAGATCCGCCATGTCGCCGATCTGCGCCGTTTTTTCGCGCGCGCTCATCTGCCCCCATTGATGATATGCGCGGTGGCTGGGGTGCACCTTGCCGAAGGCTTCCATCGTCAGGAAAAACACCAGCTCAAAATGCGGGACTTGCCCGCCGATCTTCTCTCTGTCGAGCGTGCGCATGAAGCGTTCACGGTTCGTCATGGTCGCTTTTCCTTTCCGCTTGATGGGCGCATGATACCATATCTCGCGGAAAGAAACAAGGCTGTACGAATGCCAGAAATTAATGTATAATGTTGTTGACAAAAATTGTTCGCTGCGGAGGGAGAACGGTATGAAACCAACCATTCTGGGCTATGTGACCGACAGGGCGCTGCCGGGCGTTACGGAGGCGGACGCGCGCAAGCTCACGCACATCAACATCGCGTTCGGGCTGGTGAAAGACGGGCTTGCCGACGTTTCGCGCTGCAAGCATCTTGCCTGCCTGCCGCGCATCCGCGCGTGGAATCCGGGCATCAAGCTGGTGCTGTCCATCGGCGGCTGGGGCGCGGGCGGGTTTTCCAACATGGCGCTGACGGAGGACGGCAGGCGCGCGTTCGCCGAAAGCTGCGCGCGCATCTGCGACCAGCACGCGCTGGACGGCATCGATATCGACTGGGAATACCCCTGCAACGCTTCGGCGAACATCGACGCCGACCCGCGCGATAAGGAGACGTTCACGCAGCTTTTGTGGGCGCTGCGCGACGCGCTGCCGGGCAAGATCGTGTCCATCGCGGCGGGCGCGAGCGACCGCTTCATCCGCGACACCGAGATGCAAAAGGTACAAGAGCCGCTCGATTACGTGCAGCTCATGACCTACGACATTCGTTCGGGCTTTTGCCGCGAGGCGGGGCATCACACGGCGCTGTACCCGTCCGAAAAGGGCAATCCGCGGCTGTGCGCCGCCGAGACGGTCGAGGCGTTCCACGCGGCGGGCGTGCCGTATGAGAAGATCGTCATCGGCGCGGCGTTCTACGCGCGGCGCTGGGGCGGCGTGCCGGACGAGGATCACGGGCTGTTCCAGCCCGCCGGGACGATCGGTCAGGGCGGCCCGGATTACGGCGAGCTTGCCGCGAATTACATTGGCAAAAACGGCTGGACGCGGTACTGGGACGACAAGGCGCAAGCGCCGTGGCTGTACAAGGACGGCGAATTCATCAGCTATGACGACGAGCGCTCGATTGCCGCCAAGTGCGAATACTTGCTGCAAAAAGGGCTGCTGGGCATCATGTACTGGGAGCACGGCTGCGACGGCACGCGCGCGCTGCTGTCCTGCATGGCGGACGCGCTGCAAAAGAAGGAGGCGTAACACATGGGCATCATGCACTCGGAATACGTATCGCGCGTTGAACACTGGCTCGACGCGCTCAAGCAGGATCTCTATCAGGAGCTTTCTCCCATCGCGTTCGAGGGCTTCCGCACGTTTGAGCACCTCTCGCCCGAGGAGGCGGCGCGCGGCGATTTTCAGCCCATTCCCGAGGGGCTGCGCTGGGGCGAAACGTGGGAATACATGTGGCTGCGCGCGCGCGTGACGCTGCCGGAGGCGGCGCAGGGGCAGCCCGTCGTGCTCAAGCTTGACCTTTCGGGCGAGGCGACGCTGTTCATCAACGGCGAGGAATTCGGCACGCGGCGCGCCGAATGGGTGCGCACGCGGCATCATTTCTTCGAGGACAACCTGCTCACGATGTGCGGCGAGGCGGGCGCTGTGTACGACCTGCTGTTTGAGGTGTACGCCGGGCATGATTACCCGAGCCACGACATCGGCCCCGTGATGGGCGGCGAATACGCCCCGCCGAGCTACGCGGGCGAGCGCGCGGTCGTCGGGCATTCGGGGGTCGGGCTGTGGAACGAGGACGCGTACCAGCTCTACATGGACGCGATCACGCTCGCGGAGCTTTTGCCGTGCCTGCCGCAGGAATCGCTGCGCGCCGCGAACGTCGCCGACGCTTTGGAGAAGTTCACGCTCGCCGTCGATTTCGAGCAGCCGCGCGAGGGGCGCATCCGCGATTACAAGGCGGCTCGCGAGGTGCTCAAGCCCGCGCTCGCCGCGAAAAACGGCGACAGCGCGCCGAAATTCTACGCCGTCGGCAACGCGCATATCGACCTTGCGTGGCTCTGGCCGATGCAGGAGACGATTCGCAAAACGGCGCGCACGTTCGCCCAGCAGCTTCGGCTGCTGGAAAGGTATCCCGACTATAAGTTCATCCAGAGCCAGCCCGCCGCCTACGAAATGTGCCGCGCGCGCTATCCGCGCCTGTATGCGCGCATCCGCGAGGCGATCAAAGAGGGCAGGTGGATCGCCGAGGGCGCGATGTACGTCGAGCCTGACACCAACATGGCGTCCGGCGAGGCGCTGATTCGGCAGCTCGTCGTCGGCAAGCGCTTTTATCGAGAGGAATTCGGCGTGGAAAGCCGCGTCATGTGGTTGCCCGACACCTTCGGGTACACCGCCGCGCTGCCGCAGCTGCTCAAGGGCTGCGGCGTGGACTACCTCGTGACGCAGAAAATCTTCTGGAGCTACAACGAGGGCGACCGCTTCCCGTACCACTATTTCACGTGGCGCGGCATGGACGGCAGCGAAGTGACGTCCTTCCTGCCGACCAGCTACACCTACCACATGGACCCCAAGGAAATGTGCAACGTCTGGAAAAACCGCGCGCAGACGCGCGATTTGGACAGCTTCCTCATCCCGTTTGGTTATGGCGACGGCGGCGGCGGCCCGTGCAGGGACGATATCGAATACGCGCTGCGCGAGCGTGATCTGGAGGGCGCGCCGAAGGTCGAGATGACCGCGCCCACGCAGATTTTCACCTACCTCGAGGAAAAGGGCGGCCCCAAGAACACATGGGAGGGCGAACTGTACTTCTCGGCGCACCGGGGCACGTACACCTCGCAGGCGGCGATCAAGCGCTGGAATCGCAAGAACGAGCTGGCGCTGCGCGAGGCGGAACTGTGGAGCGCGCTCGCGGGCGGCGAGTATCCGTATGCGGCGCTCGAGGAAAACTGGAAATGCGTGCTGCTGCACCAGTTCCACGATATCCTGCCCGGTTCGTCCATCGCGCGCGTATACGAGGAAGCGCGCGCGCGGCAGGCGGAGGCGAGCGAGGCGATCAACGCGCTGGCGGACGGCGCGCGGGACGCGATGCTGTCGGAAGGCGGCGTGACGGCGTTCAACTCGCTGCCGTGGGCGCGCGACGAGGTGCTCTCGCTGCCTGCGCAATTCGCGGACGGCGCGGTCACGCCCGAGGGCGAGGAAATCGCCGTTCAGAACGGGCAGGCGCTCTTGACCGTGCCGCCGATGGGGCATGTGTCGCTGCTGCCGAAGAAGACGCAAAAGCAAGCGCCGCTTGCGCGCGCGCGGCTGACGGAAGCGGGCGCGGTGCTCGAGAACGACAAAATCGAGGTCGTCTTCAACCAAAACGGCGAGATCACGCGTTATCGGCTCAAGGAAGCGGACATGGAGTTTACCGGCGACATGAACCGCCTGCAGCTGTTCAAGGACGTGCCGCGCATCTTCGACGCGTGGGACATCGACAGCCATTACATCGACCAGCCCGTGCAGCTTCCGGAATGCGCGGTCTTGACCGTCGAAACGGCGGAAGCCCCGCGCGCCGCGCTGCGCCTGACGCGCAAAATTTCCGATTCCGACTTTGCGCAGACCATTTCGCTCGCCGCGGGCGCGACGCGCGTGGAATTCGCGACGACCGTGAACTGGCGCGAGCTGCATAGGCTTTTGAAAGTCTCGTTTGACTGCGGCGTGCGCAGCGACACGGCGATGCACGAGATGCAGTTCGGCTTCGTGCGCCGTCCGACGCACCGCAGCCGCCTGTACGACAAAGACCGCTTCGAGGTCTGCAACCACCGCTATACCGCGCTGTGCGAAGCGGGGCGCGGCGCTGCGGTGCTCAACGACTGCAAGTACGGCGTGAGCGTCAACGGCAGCGCCATCGAGCTGACGCTGCTGCGCGCGCCCGCCGCCCCCGAAATGCGCGCCGACAACGGCGAGCACACGTTCACCTACGCGTTCGAGGCGTGGCAGGGCAGCCCGCTGGACGGCGATTTCGTGCGCCAAGGCTACGAACTCAACGTCCCCGTCGCCCTGCGCCCGGGCAGCGCGCCGGCGTTCAGCGCCTTTGGCATCGACAATCCAAACGTCGTGCTGGAGACTGTCAAGCTGGCGGACGACCAAAGCGGCGACCTGATCCTGCGGCTGTACGAAAGCAAGCAGACCGCCGCGCGCGCCGATGTGACGGTGCGTCTGCCCGTCCGGAGCGCCGCGCTGTGCGATATGCAGGAAAACACGCTCTCGCCGCTGCCAATCGAAAACGGGCGCGTCGCGCTGCGCTTCACGCCCTTCCAAGTGCTGACCGTGCGGCTGTCCAGATAACGCGCGCCGGGGCGGGGCGACAGCCGTCAACGGAGCGCCCCGCCCGCGCGCCGCTTATACGCCCCAGACGAGCCAGATATAGGCATACCCCGCGAGCACCGCGGACAGCGTGAACGGAACGCCGATGCGCAGGAAATCGCGCGTGGTGACGGTCTCGCCGTTCTTGCGCAGGATGCCGATGGCGGCGATGTTCGCGGACGCGCCGATGGGCGTGAGGTTGCCGCCGAGCGTCGCGCCGGTCAGCAGCCCGAAATAGAAGACATACGGCTCCATGCCCGCGCCGCCGTTCATCAGCGCCGCGATGCCCTGCACGACGGGCAGCATGGTCGCCACGTAGGGGATGTTGTCGATGAACGCCGACAGCACGACCGACGCGAACACGATCAGCGTATACAGCAGGAACGGGTTCTCGCCCGCGAACTGGTAAAACAGCCCCGCCGCCGCGTCGATCACGCCCGCCGTGCGGATGCCCTCGATGACGATGAACAGACCAAAGAGCAGCAGCAGCGTGTCGCGGTCGATGTCCTTGAGCACGCGCCGGACGGGCGCGGCGCTCTTTTCTTTCGCGCACGAACGGAGCAGCCCGACGATACACAGCCCCACGCAGACCAGCCCGTTTTTCAGGTTATACAGCGTCAGCGCCAAGCCGCCCTGCGGCTGCGGGATGAACGACACGACGATCATCACCGCCACGACGGACAGCAGCAGGTAGGTCGGGAACAGATCCTTGACCTCGGTTTCCACGCGCGCGCGCACCTGCGCCTTGTCTTTGCGGAAGAGGATGAGCAGCGCAAACATCGACGCGATCGCGCCCAGTTCCACGCCCCAGAAGATGCCGGGCTTGCCGAGCATCCAGAAAAAATCCAGAAAGTTCATGCCCGCGTAGCCGCCCAGCAGCATGCTTGTCGTATCGCCGACCATCGTCGCCGCGCCCTGCAAGTTCGAGGAGACGGCGATGGCGATCAGCACGGGCACGGGCGAGATCTTGAGCTTGCGGGAGATGGCGATGCCCACGGGCGCGACCATCAGCACGGTCGCCACGTTGTCCACAAACGCGCTGACGACTCCGGCAAACAGCGCCAGCACTGTCACCGCCCATTTGATGTTGGACACGCGCGCGATGAGCAGCTCCGCGAGCCGCGCTGGCATGTTGCTCTCGATGAACAGCGTGACCACGCCCATCGTGCCGGCGATCATCAGAAGCACGTTGTAATCGACCGCCGCCAGCGCGCCGGGGATGTTCAAATCGAACACGCCGAACAGCCCGAGCGCCACGAACACGGCGGCGGAGGACAGCGCGATCCACGGGCGGTACTTTTGCAGGGAGAGCATCAGAACGTAGGTGACGACGAACAGAATCAGGGCGAGCAGCATCGGATCACTCCTTCACATAATGAAATGGATACGAAACAAAAAAACTCCACGCCATGCAGCGTGGAGTCATTTTCTCGTGCCAAAAAGCGCCGGGTTTCCCCGGACTGCTCGCTGACCCCGATAAATAGAGCGCCATCGCGCCCTATGACAGACTCCACCGCTTATCGGTCGCAAAGGCAATATACCATATCCCGCCGCAGGTGTCAATCGCGCCTTGCGCGCCATGGAAAAATTAGGGTTGCCAAACGAAAAAGAACATTGTATAATCAATGGGTTAAAGGAATAGTCAAGGAGGAAACCAAATGTCGAAGTATGTGTACCTATTCAAAGAAGGTCGCGCGGACATGCGCGAGTTGCTGGGCGGCAAGGGCGCGAACCTCGCCGAGATGACCAACATCGGCCTGCCCGTGCCGCAGGGCTTCACCGTCACGACCGAAGCGTGCACGCGCTACTATCAGGACGGCAAGCAGATCGCGCCGGACATTGAAAAGCAGATTTACGACGCGCTGGCGATCACCGAAAAAGAGCAGGGCAAGAAGTTCGGCGATCCTGCCAACCCCTTCCTCGTGTCGGTGCGCTCGGGCGCGCGCGCGTCCATGCCGGGCATGATGGACACCATCCTGAACTTGGGTCTGAACGATATCGCGGTCGAGGGCGTGGCGAAGCTGACGAACAACCCGCGCTTTGCCTACGACGCGTACCGCCGCTTCATCGCGATGTTCTCCGACGTCGTGATGGAAATCGAAA
>CAZEIC010000111.1:0-1855 GCA_964512175.1 uncultured Oscillospiraceae bacterium
TCGCCATCGAGCCCGGTCTGCGCTTCGCTATCCGCGAAGGCGGCAGGACGGTCGGTTCGGGCGCTGTGGCTCGCATGATTGAAGACTAATTAAGCGAGGCGCGGGAGGGCGCGTGTCCTCCCCGCCTTATCCCATGATGAGAGGTGTTTGACATGGCAGCCAAGGACGCTCGCGCGAGCATCGTGCTGGCCTGCACCGAGTGCAAGCAGCGCAACTACAACACCAAGAAGAACAAGAAGAACACCCCCGACCGCGTGGAACTGAGCAAGTATTGCCGTTTCTGCAAAAAGCACACGGCGCATCGCGAAACGAGGTAAAGAGCATGGCGGACGAAAAGAAAGCCCCGAGCGAGAAGAAAAAGGACTCCTTCATCACAAAGGTCGGTCTGTTCTTCAAGCATCTGCCCGCGAACATCGCCCGACCCTTCAAGAACATGTGGCGCGAGCTCAAGCTCGTCACATGGCCGACGCGCAAGGATCTCATCAGCTACACGCTGATCGTGCTTGCGTTCATGGTGTTCATGGGCGTGGTCATCGGGCTCTTGGACATGGGCGCCATCCAGCTCATTTCGACGCTGGCGCGCTGATAACGTAAGGAGTACAGCATGGCCGAGCAATCCCCGACGCCGCAATGGTATGTGGTGCATACCTATTCCGGCTATGAGAACAAGGTCAAGGACAACCTCGAAAAAGCGGTCGAGAACAACAACATGAAGAACCTCGTCCAAGAGGTCGCCGTGCCGACCGAGGAAGTCGTTGAGATCAAGAACGGCAAGCGCGTCACGTCGCAGCGCAAGATCTTCACGGGCTACGTGCTCGTGCGGATGATCATCACCAGCGAAAGCTGGTATGTGGTGCGCAACACGCGCGGCGTGACGGGGTTTGTCCCCCGAGGAAGTGGACATGATGCTCAACAACGAGGCGCGCACGGTCGAATACAAGATCGCCGTGGGCGAGGAAGTGCGCATCCTGTCCGGTCCTCTGGAGAACTTCACCGGCATGGTCGAGGAGGTAGACCTGCAGCGCCAGAAACTGCGCGTCAAGGTCAAGATGTTCCTCGGCCGCGAAATGCAGGTGGAGCTCAACCTCGATCAGGTCGAGAAGGCGCAGTAGCGGCATGTTGCCGCGCCCGGTCGGGCGGTCGCGTCCGGCGGGCAGGTTTTCCGTTCCCCCGTGGGAGGTGCGCTTCATAGCGCGCCGCCATTACCACATTTGTTGAGGAGGTGCCATCAGGCATGGCAAAGAAAGTATCCGCAATCATCAAGCTCCAGGTCAACGCCGCCAAGGCGACGCCCGCGCCGCCCATCGGCCCGGCGCTCGGTCAGCATCAGGTGAACATCCCCGGCTTTTGCAAGGAGTTCAACGAGCGCACAGCCAAGCAGGCGGGGCTGATCATCCCCGTCGTCATCACCGTGTATTCCGACCGTTCCTTTACCTTCATCACCAAAACGCCGCCCGTGCCCGTGCTGATCAAGAAAGCGCTGAACATCGAAAGCGGCTCGGGGCGTCCCAACAAGGACAAGGTCGCCCAGCTCACGAAGGATCAGGTGCGCGAGATCGCGACCGTCAAGATGCCCGACATCAACGCCGGCAGCATCGAGGCCGCCATGTCGATGGTGCAGGGTACCGCGCGCTCGATGGGCATCACGGTCGAGGAATGACCGACCCTAATATGTGGAAGGCATCACGCCGCTAGTACCACAAGGAGGAATAGAGAATGAAACACGGTAAGAAATATATCGACAGCAAAAAGCTCATCGACCCTTTGAAGGCGTATGACCCCGCCGAAGCCATCGCGCTGGTGAAGCAGACGGGCAAGGCGAAGTTTGACGAAACCATCGAGCTTTCGATTCGTC
>CAZEIC010000111.1:1865-8129 GCA_964512175.1 uncultured Oscillospiraceae bacterium
TGCTCCCGCACGGCACGGGCAAGACTGTCCGCGTGCTGGTGTTCGCCAAGGGCGACAAGGCGCAGGAAGCGCTCGCCGCGGGCGCGGATTTCGTCGGCGAGATGGACATGGTGCAGAAGATCCAGCAGGAAAACTGGTTCGGGTTCGACGTCTGCGTCGCCACGCCCGACATGATGGGCGTCGTCGGCCGCATCGGTCGTATCCTTGGTCCGAAAGGCTTGATGCCGAACCCCAAGTCCGGCACCGTCACGATGGACGTCGCCAAGGCGATTGCCGATATCAAGGCCGGTAAAGTCGAGTACCGCGTGGACAAGACGGCTATCGCGCACTGCCCGATCGGCAAGGTCTCCTTTGACGATGAAAAGCTCGTGGAAAACATGGGCGCGCTCATGGACGCCATCATCAAGGCGAAGCCCTCCGCCGCCAAGGGCACCTATCTGCGTTCGCTGTATCTCAGCGCCACGATGGGTCCGGCGATCAAGGTCAACAGCCTGAAGTTCTGACGTTTCGGGTGTCAAAGCGGGCTTGCGCAAGCGGGCTCGCTTTTCTTTGCGCCTGATATCAAATTCAGTCTTGACTTCATTGGTCTGCGGCGCTATAATGAAGCAGTCACTTCATTGAACAGGGGAAAGGGGGAGAGGACATGTATTCCACCGTCGTGCTCAAGGCGATTTCCGAGCCGACGCGCATGCGCATGCTGGAATTGTTGCTGCACCGTCGGTACTGCGTGCGCGCGCTGGCGCGCCAGCTCGAGCTGTCGGAATCCGCCGTGTCGCAGCACCTCAAGGTGCTCAAAGCCGCCGGGGTCGTGCAGGGCAAAAAGCTGGGGTATCACATGCACTATGTGGTCGACCGCGAGCTGCTGCGCAAGGAGGCGGACAGCCTGCGCGCGCTGACCGAGCAGGAAAGCGGCTCGTGCCGTGTCTCGTGCGACGCTTTCGAGCCGGCGCACTGCAAACACATCAAAGAATCATGAAAGGACGCCCATCTGCCGCATGTTAAAGAGATTTCTCGCGTATTACCGTCCGCATAAGAAGCTGTTCACGCTGGATATGCTCGCATCCTTGCTCGTGAGCGTGATCGGCATGGTGTACCCTGTCGTCACGCGTACCATGCTCAACGACCTCATCCCCAACCGCAATTACCGCATGATCGTCATCTTCGGCATCGGGCTGTTGCTGCTGTACTTCGTGCGCATGCTGCTGCGCTTTTTCGTGCAGTATTACGGGCATATCATCGGCGTGCGCATGCAGGCGACGATGCGCTCGGACATGTTCCGCAAGCTGCAAAAGCTGCCGTACTCGTATTATGACGACCACGAGACGGGCAAAATCATGTCGCGCATGACGAATGACTTGATGGACGTGTCGGAGCTGGCGCACCACGGTCCGGAAAACATCTTCATCTGCGGCATCATGGTCATCGGCTCGTTTGTATATTTATGCACGATTGACCCGATTCTGACGCTCATCGTGTTCGCGTGCGTGCCGTTTCTGGCGTTCGTGTCGGTGCGCATGCGCAAGGCGATGCGCGAGGCGTTCATGGAAAGCCGCAAGTCCATCGCGGTCATCAACGCCGCGCTGGAATCGAGCATATCGGGCATCCGCGTGACGAAGGCGTTCACCAACGCCGAGCGCGAGGAGGAGAAGTTCGAGGTCGGCAACCGCCAGTTCGTCGAGGCGCGGCGCAAGAGCTACAAGGCAATGGGGCAATTCCATTCGTCCACGTCGTTCATCACCGACGTGTTCAACGTCGTCGTGCTGATCGCGGGCGGGCTGTTTTTGTACAACGGACGCATCAATTTCGGCGATTATTCGACGTTCATCGTCTCCATCAACCTGTTCATAAACCCCGTCATGACGCTGATTCAGTTCATGGAGCAGTATCAAAACGGCGTGACGGGCTTCCAGCGCTTCCTCGAGGTGCTCGACGAAGTGCCCGAAATCGAAGACCCGAACGCCAAGCCGCTGACGAACGTGCGCGGTGAAATCGAGCTTGAAAACGTGGAGTTCGCCTACGACGATTCCAAGGGCGTGCTGCTGGGCGTGTCGCTGGATTTGAAGGCGGGGAAGACGCTTGCGCTGGTCGGCCCCTCGGGCGGCGGCAAAACGACCATCTGCCACCTGATTCCCAATTTCTACAAGGCGACGGGCGGCAGGATCCTCATTGACGGCGTGGACATCAACAGCGTGACGTTTGAATCGCTGCGCAAGAACATTGGTATCGTGCAGCAGGATATATTTTTATTCAACGGTTCGATCAAAGACAACATCCTCTACGGCAAGCTCGACGCGACGGACGACGAGGTGATCCTCGCCGCCAAGCGCGCCAACATCCACGATTACGTCATGACGTTGGAGAACGGCTATGACACGCAGGTCGGCGAGCGCGGCGTGAAGCTCTCGGGCGGGCAGAAGCAGCGCCTGTCCATCGCGCGCGTGTTCCTCAAAAACCCCGCAATCCTGATTCTGGACGAGGCGACCAGCGCGCTGGACAACACCACCGAAATCCTCATTCAGCAGGCGCTTGACGAGCTTTGCAAGGGGCGTACGACGATCGTCGTCGCGCATCGGCTGTCCACCATTAAGAACGCCGACGAAATCGCCGTCATCGACGGCGGGCGCATCGTCGAACAGGGCACGCACGAGGAACTCATGCGCGCGGGCGGCGTGTACAAGAGCCTATATAGCCTGCAATTCCGCGATACCGACAAAAGGGATATGCTCTGCGTGGTGTAAGGTCTGTATAAAGAAACAGCCCGGTTGGATACGCCAGCCGGGCTGTTTTCTTGTAGACTTACACGATATCCCTGATGGGCGTTTCCACCTCGCGCGGGTATGCCGCGACGATCTCGCCCGTGTACGCGTCGATGATGATGAAGTACCCCCACGGCATGGTCGGGATGTCCGGGTGCTCCTCGTCCGCCGCGCTGAACAACAGGCTGATGTGCACTTTCCAGAGCGGGCGCGCCGGGTCGGTCACGTCGTAATAGACGGAGTGGTTCTTCCCGTCGTCCACATAGCGCTGGTTCGCGCCCATGTCGATCGCCTTGCCGCGCGCGATTTGGTAGGCTTGCTCCTGCGCGATCGCCTTGTCGTCCGGCACGCCGTAGACATACTGCGTGAAGGAAATCAGGTTGTTCCAATCGCCGTAGGCATACAGATTCGCCGCCTGATCATCGAGGTACTGCGCGAATTCCGGGTGCTCGTTGATATAGCCGTGCACGATGGGGCGCGCGATCTTCGACCACGCCGCGCGTTCCTCGTGCGACCATTTCCAGAAATATTCGCCCTTGGCGTTCATGAAGTCGGCGCTCGCGCCCGCCTCGGTCAGCAGCGCGCGCATCTCGTCCAGCCACGCGCGTTCCTTCTCACGCATTGCTTCCTTTTTTGCGTAATCGCAGACGGAAACCACCTGCCCGGTCAGCGCGTCGATGTTCGCCAGATACGCGCCGTTGCCCTCCGCGTCGCGGTACAGGAAGCTGCACGTCGTCCGGAAATCGCCTATTTCAGTGTCGTACTCGCCCATGCCCGCGTAACTCATTTCCAGTGTCAGCCCGTCCAGCGTCTCTTTTGGCACGTCCAGATGCACCAGCAGCGCCTTCTCCGCGATGGGCAGCGCGTCGGCAAGCGCTATCCAGTGGTTTGCCTGCGCGTCCATGCTGCCGACCAGCCCCAGATAATTGCCATATTCGTCCATGAAGAACCGGAAGCACAGCATGCCATCCTGCTCAAAGGTGTTCCCGGGCGAGTTGAACAGCGTGTCGATGCGCATGCCCTTGGTAAACTCCGTGTACAACGCTTTGTCGATGCTCGCCGTGACCGACCAGCGCTTCAATTCTTCGTCGTATTCGCTTTTGACCTGCACGTCGCGAATCAGTTCAATCGGGAACTCGCCGATTTCCGTCAGGTGCGACACCGTGTCCTGATAGGTGCGCGTCTGGTCGATGGGCTTGCGCGTCGCGGACGGGTCCTGCCATTTGGCGTTGTACTCCGCGTTCCACGCCTCGTATGCCGCCTGTTCCTCGGCGCTGCGCGCGGCCTCCGGGAACTCGATGTCGGTGATCGTATAGCTGCTGAAGTATTCCGCGCCGTAGCGCTCGGCGATGATATCGTCGGCGTATTCCGCGCGCTCGGAGAGCGGTTTTGCTTCGTCCAGCGCCGCCTGCAGGCGTTCATCCTCCGTCACCAGTCCCGCTTCGACCATCGCGGACAGGAGCTTGAGCTTGTCTTCGTCCGACCAGCGCGCCAGCTCGCCCGAGGCTTCCATGTCGTTCACCGTTTCAAAGTACCCCTTGAGCGCGTCCCAGTTCGTCAGCGCCAGCGCCGTCAGCGACAGCAGCAGCAGCGCCGCCAGCACCAGCGCCGTAATGAGCTTCTTCTTCATTATAATGGTTTCTCCCTTCATGCTTGCCAAAAGCCGCCGCTCGTCCGCCTCGGAGAGCGTCAGCGCGTCCAGACCGGCGTGCAGCGCGCTTTGCAGATGCTTTTCGTCACGCATGGCGTTCATCCTCCCCGATTTGTACTTTGAGCAGCTCCCGCGCCTTTTTTAGCTGCCTGTGGATCATGACCGTGGTCGTGGCTTCGATTTTCGCGATCTCCGCCATCGTCAGGCTGTGGTAGTAGTAGAGCACGACGGCTTGCCGCAGCTTGTCGGGCAGCGCCATGACTTCGAGCATCAGCAGCCCGTCCTCGGGCGTCGCGCCGTCGGTCAATACGAGGTCGTCCAGCGCCTGCGCCCGGTCGATATGCTTGTGCCACGCGGTCTTGCGCATGTCGCGGCAGGTGTTGGCGGCGATTGTATACAGCCACGCGCGCTGGTTTGTAATGCCGCCTTCCTTGCGCTGCCACGCGCGCCACGCCTTGAGCAGCGTTTCCTGCAACGCGTCCTGCGCGAGCTGCCGGTCGCGAAGCTGCGCGTAGCACATGGCGAGCAGCCCGTTTCCGTACTCGCGGATCCAACTTTCCGGCGGCTGCATCGCGCCCTGCGTCGCGTCCGTCATGCGCTTCTCACCTCCCACACTGATAGTAACGAGCGTGGGGCGCGCTTTTTTTCATCGGCGCTAGGATTATTTTCCAGCCGCGCTTTTCAAGGGCTGTATAATACTGTATAATAAGCGCGAATTTTGACGGCGGAGGTGCTTGTATGCCCATTGTGGATATGCCACTGGAGAAACTATACGAATACCGCGGCGTGAACCCGCGCCCGGCGGACTTTGACGAATACTGGGAGAAATCGCTCGCGGAAATGCGCGCGTTGGACGGCGAGGTGTCGTTTGTTCCCGCCGCGTTCCAAACGCCCGACGTGCTCTGCCAAGATTTGTGGTTCACCGGCGTGCACGGCGCGCGCGTGCACTGTAAGTTCCTGCGCAAGCGCGAGCTGAAAACGCCCGCCCCGGCGGTCTGCGTGTTTCACGGGTATTCGGGCTGCGCGCCCGAGTTTTCCGCGCTGCTCAATTATGCCGGAGCGGGCTTTGTCGTCGCGGCGCTCGACTGCCGCGGGCAGGGCGGGCAGTCCGAGGACGTGGGCGGCGTGCAGGGGAACACGCTGATTGGGCATGTCGCGCGCGGCCTTGACGACCCCGACCCCGAGCGGCTGCTGTTCCGCGATGTGTTCCTCGATGCCGCGCAGATGGCGGGCATCGTGTTGGCGCTGCCGTATGTGGACGCGGCGCGCGTCGGCGCGCTCGGCGGCTCGCAGGGCGGCGGACTGACGCTCGCCTGCGCCGCGCTCGAGCCGCGCATTGCCCGCGCAGCGCCGGTCTATCCGTTCCTGACGGATTACAGGCGCGTGTGGGACATGGACTTGGACGTGCACGCCTACAACGACCTGCGCGAGTTCTTCCGCCACCACGACCCGACGCACGCGCGCGAGGACGCGGTGTTTGAAAAGCTCGGGTATATCGACGTACAGCACCTCGCGCCGCGCATCCGCGCCGAGGTCTGGATGGCGACAGGGCTGATGGACACCATCTGCCCGCCGTCCACGCAGTTCGCCGCATATAATAAGATCACCGCCAAAAAGCGCGTGACCATTTATCCCGACTTCGGGCACGAGCACCTGCCGGGGCGCGCGGACGACGAGTTTGCGTTTATGCTGGGGCTGTGAGGCAAGCAAGGGGGGCTGGGGCGCGAGCGCATTCCAGCCTTCCTTTTTTTGTCAAATATTGTTTTCAAACGCGACCAATAGGGACATATTTGAGCCGCAATGTCACAAAAAATTCATAAAATTTCATTGACATTGCCCTAATAGGGCCTGCTGAAA